>NZ_JBSHKH010000014.1:0-93318 GCF_053643595.1 Streptomyces sp. NPDC055506
GGAACATCCACATCGGCACCATCGCCGGGAAGTTGAACGGCGTGATGCCCGCGACCACACCCAGCGGCTGGCGGATCGAGGCCACGTCGACCCGGGTGGAGACCTGGGTGGACAGCTCGCCCTTGAGCTGGACGGAGATCCCGCACGCGAGTTCGACGATCTCCATGCCGCGCGCGACCTCGCCGAGCGCGTCGGAGTGCACCTTGCCGTGCTCGGCGGTGATCAGCTCGGCGATCTCGTCGCGGTGGGCGTCCAGCAGCTCGCGGTACTTGAACAGGATCGCCGTGCGCTTGGCCAGGGAGGACTCGCCCCAGCTCTCGAAGGCGGCCTTGGCGGAGGCGACGGCGGCGTCCACCTCGTCGACGGTCGCGAAGGCGACCTGCTTCTCCTGGGCGCCGGTGGCCGGGTCGTAGACGGGGCCGAAGCGGCCGGAGGTGCCCTCGACGGGCTTGCCGTCGATCCAGTGGGTGATGGTCTTCATCGTGTGCGGGGCCTTTCGTGGCGTGCTGTCAGCGGGGAGTTCAGAGGTGGCGGCGGCGGTCGGCGACCTGGCGGTCGTAGCGCTCGCGGGCCTCGACGGCGGCCTCGCGGGAGGCGGTCTCGGCCACCGGCACGTCCCACCAGGCCTCGGCCGGGGGAGCGGTCGGGGCCGGGTCGGTCTCGACGTAGACGCACGTCGGCCGGTCGGAGGCGCGGGCCGCGGCCAGAGCCTCGCGCAGCTCGCGCACCGTCTTGGCGCGCAGCACGTCCATGCCGAGGCTGGCGGCGTTGGCGGCCAGGTCGACGGGGAGCGGGTCGCCGGTGAAGGTGCCGTCGGCGGCCCGGAAGCGGTAGGCGGTGCCGAAGCGCTCGCCGCCGGTCTCCTGCGACAGACCGCCGATGGAGGCGTAGCCGTGGTTCTGGATGAGGACGATGTTGACGGGCAGGCCCTCCTGGACGGCCGTGACGATCTCCGTCGGCATCATCAGATAGGTGCCGTCGCCGACCAGTGCCCAGACCGGGGTGCCCGGGGCGGCCTGCTGGACGCCGATGCCGGCCGGGATCTCGTAGCCCATGCAGGAGTAGCCGTACTCCAGGTGGTACTGGCGCGGGCTGCGGGAGCGCCACAGCTTGTGCAGATCGCCGGGGAGCGAACCGGCGGCGTTGATCACCACGTCGTGGTCGCCGACAACCGCGTCCAGCGCGCCGAGCACCTGCGTCTGGGTCGGCACGGCGTTCTCGTCGTCGGCGCGATAGACGGCCTCGACGACCTCGTCCCAGCGTTCCTTGCCGGCGCGGTACTCGGCCTCGTACGCCTCGCTCACGCGGTGGCCGGAGAGCGCCTCCAGCAGCTTGTCCAGGCCGGACCTCGCGTCGCAGACCAGGGGGCGCGCGGCCAGCTTGTGCGCGTCGAAGCCGGTGATGTTGAGGTTGAGGAACCGCACCTCCGGGTTCTGGAAGAGCGTGCCGGAGGCCGTGGTGAAGTCCGTGTAGCGGGTGCCCACACCGATCACCAGGTCGGCGGTGCGGGCGAGGTCGTCGCTGACGGCCGTGCCGGTGTGGCCGATACCGCCTAGGTCGGCCGGGTGGTCGTGGCGCAGCGAGCCCTTGCCGGCCTGGGTGGAGGCGACGGGGATGCCCGTGGCCTCCACGAACGCCTTCAGCGCCTGCTCTGCCTCGCTGTGGTGGACGCCGCCGCCCGCGACGATCAGCGGGCGCTCGGCGGCCCGGATCGCCTCGACGGCCGCCGCCAGCTCCACCGGGTCCGGCGCGGGCCGCCGCACGTACCAGACGCGTTCGGCGAAGAACTCCTCCGGCCAGTCGTACGCCTGCGCCTGCACGTCCTGGGGCAGGGCGAGGGTGACGGCGCCGGTCTCGGCCGGGTCGGCCAGCACGCGCATGGCCTGGAGCGCCGACGGGATCAGCGCCTCGGGGCGGGTGATCCGGTCGAAGTACCGCGACACCGGGCGCAGCGTGTCGTTGACCGACACATCCGCCTCGACCGGGTGCTCCAGCTGCTGGAGCAGCGGGTCGGGGGCGTGCGAGGCGAAGTAGTCGCCGGGCAGCAGCAGCACCGGCAGCCGGTTGATCGTGGCCAGCGCGGCACCGGTGACCAGGTTGGTGGCGCCCGGGCCGATGGAGGTCGTCACCGCCTGCGCGGACAGCCGGTTCAGCTGCCGGGCGTAGCCGACCGCCGCGTGCACCATGGACTGCTCGTTGCGGCCCTGGTGGAACGGCATGACATCCTCGCCCGCCTCCAGCAGGGCCTGGCCGACCCCGGCAACGTTGCCATGGCCGAAGATGCCCCAGGTCCCGGCGATCAGCCGGCGCCGCACGCCGTCCCGCTCGGTGTACTGGGCGGACAGGAACCGCACCAGGGCCTGGGCGGTCGTCAGTCGGCGGGTGCGGGCGTTCATGCGGAGGTCTCCGGGGCGGTGTAGAGGGGGAGCCGGGGGTCGACCGGCTGGTCCGGCCAGGTGTCGCGGACCCAGGCGTGGTCGGGGTGGTCGCAGATCAGCCAGGCGCGCTCGGCCTCCGGGCCCGCCATGACGTTGAGGTAGTACATGTGGTGGCCGGGGGTGGCCATCGAGGGCCCGTGCCAGCCGTCCGGGATGAGGACGACGTCGCCGTCGCGGACCTCGGCCAGCACATCGGTGTCGCGGCCGGGGCCGGACGGGGAGACGCGCTGGTAGCCGAGGCCGGGGATGCCGTCGTGGCCGGCGAACTCGAAGTAGTAGATCTCCTCCAGCACGGACTCCTCGCCCGGCCGGTGCTCGTCGTGCTTGTGCGGCGGGAACGACGACCAGTTGCCGCCCGGCGTGATCACCTCGACCGCGATGAGCTTGTCGCACTCGAACACGCCCGCCGCGCCGAAGTTGTTGACCTGCCGGGAGCAGTTCCCGGTGCCCCGCAGCTCCACGGGCACGTCGGAGGCCGCTCCGTAGCGCGCGGGCAGCCGGCGGTCGCAGCGCGCGCCGGTCAGCGCGAACCGCCCGCCCACTGCGGACGTCACGGTCGCGCGGGCGTCGCGGGGCACGTAGGCGAAGTCGCTGACGCCGCTGAAGACGTCCCGGCGGCCCTGGAGTTCGAAGGTGTCCCGGCCGAAGTCGTCCGCCGCGGCGACCGTGCAGCCGCCGCTCAGCGGGACGACGATCCACTCGCTGTCGCCGGTCTCGAAGGAGTGCGTGCCGCCCGGCGGCAGCTCCAGGATCCGCAGGCTGGAGTGGCCCCAGCCGGCCCTCTCGGGCGTGAGTCGACGATGTAGGGGCCGCCGAGGGCCTTACCCGCGGGAAGGTGATACGTCATCGTGTGCCTTTCGGATCACAGCAGGTGCCTCTTGCAACACAGCAGGTGCCTTGTGCATCACAGCAGGCCGACGGCCGTGTCCACCGCCTGTTCCACGCTGCCCTCGGCCGGGTAGAGCAGCGAGCGCCCGACGACCAGGCCCTGGACGGTGGGCAGACGCAGGGACTTGCGCCAGCGTTCGTAGGCGCCCTCCTGGTCCTCGCCGACCTCGCCGCCGAGCAGGACGACGGGCAGCGTGGAGGTCTCCAGCACCTCGGCCATGTCGTCCGGGTCGTCGGTGACGGGCAGCTTCAGCCAGGTGTACGCGGAGGTGCCGCCCAGCCCCGAGGCGATGGCGACGGACCGGGTGACCGCATCGGCGGACAGGTCGTTGCGGACCCTGCCGTCGACCCGCCGGGAGATGAACGGCTCCACGAACAGGGGGAGCCGGTGGGCCGCCATGGCGTCGACGGCACGGGCCGTGGACTCCAGGGTGGTCAGCGAGCCCGGGTCGTCGTAGTCGATGCGCACCAGGAGCTTGCCCGCGTCGAAGCGGAGCCGGGCGATGTCCTCGGCGCGGTGACCGGTGAAACGGTCGTCCATCTCGAAGGAGGCCCCGGCGAGTCCGCCGCGGTTCATCGAGCCCATGACGACCTTGTTCTCCAGCACCCCGAGCAGGAGCAGATCCTCCAGGATGTCGGCGGTGGCGAGCACCCCGTCGACGCCGGGCCGGGACAGCGCGGCACACAGCCGTTCCAGCAGATCGGCGCGGTTGGCCATGGCCAGGCGCCGGTCGCCGACCGCGAGGGCGCCGCGCGCCGGGTGGTCGGCGGCCACGATCATCAGCCGGCCGCTGTCGCCGATCAGCGGGCGGCGCACCCGGCGGGCGGCCGCTTCGGCGACCGCCTCGGGGTTCCGCGCTCTGACCGTGGTGAGGTCGGGGATGCCGATGTTCAATGCGGGCTCCGTTTCAGAGGCTCGTGCTCGGCGACGACGCCTCGGCGAGGAGGCCGGCGACCTCGGACTCGGTCGGCATCGCGGAGGAGCAGGCGAGGCGGGAGGCGACCAGGGCGCCGGCGGCGTTGGCGTGGCGCATGATCTTCTCCAGGTCCCAGCCGGAGAGCAGGCCGTGGCAGAGCGAGCCGCCGAAGGCGTCGCCCGCGCCCAGGCCGTTGACCACCTCGACCGGCACCGGCGGCACCTCGGCCCGGGTGCCGTCGCGGTGCACGGCGAGGACGCCCTTGGGGCCCTGCTTGACGACGGCCAGTTCCACGCCCGCCTCCAGCAGCGCGTCGGCGCAGGCCTGCGGTTCGCGCACGCCGGTGGCGATCTCGCACTCGTCGAGGTTGCCGACCGCGACGGTCGCGTGCCGCAGCGCCTCGCGATAGTACGGACGGGCCTCGTCGGGGTCGCGCCAGAACATCGGCCGCCAGTCGAGGTCGAAGACGGTGATGCCGGACTTGTCGCGGGCCTTGAGGGCGGCGAGCGTGGCGGAGCGGCTCGGCTCCTCGCTCAGGCCGGTGCCGGTGATCCAGAAGATGCGGGCCCCGCGGATCGCGAAGAAGTCCAGCTCGTCGGTCTGGATCTCCAGATCCGGGGCCTTGGGGCGGCGGTAGAAGTACAGCGGGAAGTCGTCCGGCGGGAAGATCTCGCAGAACGTGATCGGGGTGGGGTACGCCTCGACCGGGGTGACCCAGCGGTCGTCGACGCCGAAGGACTTCAGCTCCTCGTGCAGATAGGTGCCGAAGGGGTCGTCTCCGGTGCGGGTGATCACCGCCGTACGGCGTCCCAGTCGGGCCGCGGCGACCGACACATTGGCCGCCGAACCTCCCAGGAATTTCCCGAACGTCTCCACACGGTCCAGGGAGACCCCGGTCTGCAGGGGATAGAGGTCGACGCCGATGCGCCCCATCGTGATCAAGTCGAAATGCTGTGCCGGCCCGGCCATGCGCGACCTCCTCGGGAAGCTGGGGATGCGGGTCCCGGGGCGCCCTGACACGGTGGGGGCGTGGTTCCAAGGGACCTGCCGCCCCTCAGGTGTAGGTCTCGGAGGGCGGCGCTGTCAATAGTTTGTACTTACATTCGGACCTGCTTGTGAAATGATGTCTTAACAAAGTATTGACAGCGGGCGCGGCAGGGACTTGTATCCCGTGGCATCGCCACAGTCTGTTTGCGGCATCATGATCCGGACTCCGTAAGGCTCCGGGACCACGGATCCCTTCGTGATCCCTCCCCTTTCCCCCGCAGTAGCACAGTGAGGTGCCAGGAAAGATGGACCGCTCTTCTCACCCCCGCTCCCGCAGAATCGCGCCCGTCGTCGCCGTGGCCGCGGCAGCGGCCCTGACTCTCGCCGGCTGCTCCAGCAGTTCCGGGGGCAAGGGTGCCGAGGAAGGCGCAGCGAACGCCTCCGCCGGCAAGGCGACCACGCCGCGCATGACCGTCGCCCTGGTCACCCACCAGGCGCCCGGCGACACCTTCTGGGACACCGTCCGCAAGGGTGCCGAGGCCGCGGCCGCCAAGGACAACATCAAGCTCATCTACTCCGCCGACCCGAACGCGGGCAACCAGGCCAACCTCGTCCAGACCGCGATCGACCAGAAGGTCGACGGCATCGCGGTCACGCTCGCCAAGCCGGACGCCATGAAGGGCGTCATCGGCAAGGCGGAGCAGGCCGGCATACCCGTCGTCGGTCTGAACTCCGGCCTGAGCGAGTGGAAGAAGTTCAACATGCTGGAGTTCTTCGGCCAGGACGAGTCCGTGGCGGGTGAGGCGTTCGGCAAGAAACTCAACGAGGTCGGCGCGAAGCACGCGCTCTGTGTCATCCAGGAGCAGGGCAACGTCGGTCTGACCCAGCGTTGTGATGGGGTGGAGAAGACGTTCAACGGCAAGCTCAGCAGGGAGAACGTCAACGGCGCCGACAAGCCGTCGGTGAAGACGACGCTCACCGCCAAGCTGAGGCAGGACTCCTCCATCGACTACGTCGTCACGCTCGGCGCCCCGTTCGCGCTGACCGCGGTGCAGTCGGTGGGTGATGCCGGCAGCAAGGCGAAGGTCGCGACCTTCGACCTCGACAAGGAACTCATCAAGGCCGTCAAGGACGAATCCATCCAGTTCGCCGTCGACCAGCAGCCCTACCTCCAGGGCTACCTGGCCGTCGATGGCCTGTGGCTCTACAAGAACAACGGAAACTACAGCGGTGGCGGCGAGCAGCCCGTGCTGACCGGCCCGGCCTTCGTCGACAAGTCGAACGTCGACACGATCGGGGAGTTCGCCGCGAAGGGCACCCGGTGATGAGCATGACCCAGCAGGCTGCGCCGGCGGTGGACACACCGCCGGCCTCCGGCCCCGGCAAGGACGGGCGGACCCGGCAGCGCTCCCTGGGGCTGAGACTGCTCGCTCGGCCCGAGGTGGGCGTCCTCCTCGGCGCCCTGGCCGTCCTGATCTTCTTCCTGATCATGGCGCCGACACTGCGCCAGGGCAGTGCGATGTCGACGGTCCTCTACCAGGCGTCGACCATCGGGATCATGGTCCTGCCCGTGGCGCTGCTGATGATCGGCGGCGAGTTCGACCTGTCCTCCGGCGTCGCGCCGGTCGCCTCGGCGCTGACGGCGAGCATGACCGCCTTCCAGCTGACCCTGAACGTCTGGGTCGGCGTGATCGCGGCCCTGGTGGTGTCCCTGGCCATCGGCTTCTTCAACGGCTGGCTGCTGGTGAAGACCGGGCTGCCGAGCTTCCTGGTCACCCTGGGCACGTTCATGGGCCTGCAGGGCGCGAACCTGGCGGTGACCAAGCTGGTCACCGGCAACGTCGCCACCGACAACATCAGCGACATGGACGGCTTCGACCAGGCCAAGGCCGTGTTCGCCTCGTCCTTCGACATCGCCGGAGTCAACGTCAAGATCACCATCTTGTGGTGGCTGGCTTTCGCGGCGCTGGCCACGTGGGTCCTGCTGCGCACCAAGTACGGCAACTGGATCTTCGCGGCCGGCGGCAACAAGGACAGCGCCCGCGCCGTCGGCGTCCCGGTGAACTTCACCAAGATCTCGCTGTTCATGCTGGTCGGCTTCGGCGCTTGGTTCGTCGGCATGCACAACCTGTTCCAGTACAACACCGTGCAGTCCGGTGAGGGCGTGGGCAACGAGCTGATCTACATCGCCGCGGCGGTGGTCGGCGGCTGTCTGCTGACCGGCGGCTACGGCACGATCATCGGCCCGGTTTTCGGCGCTTTCATGTTCGGCCTGGTCCAGTTGGGCATCGTCTACGCCACCTGGAACCCCGACTGGTTCAAGACCTTCCTCGGCGTGATGCTCGTAGGCGCCACCCTCGTCAATCTGTGGGTCCGCAAGCAAGCGACCCGGAGGTGATCGGAATGACAAGCAACTCCACCGGCACCGACGGGGCCGTTCTGAAGGAGACCCGTCCCGCGGACGACCGTCCCGTGGTCGAGCTGAAGGCCGCGGGCAAGTCCTACGGCAACATCCGGGCCCTGCACGGCGTCGATCTGACTGTCCACGCGGGCAAGGTGACCTGTGTGCTCGGCGACAACGGCGCCGGCAAGTCCACCTTGATCAAAATCATCTCCGGGCTGCACCAGCACACCGAGGGCGAGTTCCTCGTCGACGGCGAACCCGTGCACTTCTCCACGCCGCGCGAGGCCCTGGACAAGGGCATCGCCACGGTCTACCAGGACCTGGCCGTCGTCCCGCTGATGCCGGTGTGGCGCAACTTCTTCCTCGGCTCGGAGATGACCAAGGGCCCCTGGCCCGTGCGCCGTCTCGACATCGAGACGATGAAGAAGACCGCGGACGAGGAACTGCGCGCCATGGGTATCGTCCTGGACGACCTGGAGCAGCCCATCGGCACGCTCTCCGGCGGTCAGCGCCAGTGCGTGGCCATCGCCCGGGCCGTCTACTTCGGCGCCCGCGTCCTCATCCTGGACGAGCCCACCGCCGCCCTCGGCGTCAAGCAGTCCGGTGTGGTGCTGAAGTACATCGCCGCCGCCCGCGAGAAGGGCCTCGGCGTCATCTTCATCACCCACAACCCCCACCACGCCTACATGGTCGGCGACCACTTCAGCGTGCTGCGCCTCGGCACCCTGGACCTGTCCGCCTCCCGCAGCGAGGTCAGCCTCGAGGAGCTGACCAACCACATGGCCGGCGGCACCGAACTGGCCGCGCTCAAGCACGAGCTGAGCGCTGTCCGCGGTGTCGACGTCGAAGAGCTCCCCGACGAGGGGGACCTCACCGCTCCCGTAGCCACGTCCTCGGAAGGAAAGTCCTGACATGGCCCTCGCGCTCGACCGCATCCGGGTCGGCTCCGCCCCCGACTCCTGGGGCGTCTGGTTCCCCGACGACCCCCAGCAGGTGCCCTGGGCACGCTTCCTCGACGAGGTCGCCGAAGCCGGCTACTCGTGGATCGAACTCGGCCCCTACGGCTACCTGCCGACCGACCCGGCCCGGCTCACCGACGAGGTGGCCAAGCGGAACCTGAAGGTCTCCGCCGGCACCATCTTCTGCGGACTGCACCGCGGCCCCTCCGAGTGGGACTCCACCTGGGAGCAGGTCAGCAACGTGGCCGCGCTCACCCAGGCCATGGACGCCAAGCACCTCGTCGTCATCCCGTCCTTCTGGCGCGACGACAAGACCGCCGAGATCCTGGAGGCGCCGGAGCTCACCACCGAGCAGTGGCGCAACCTCACCACCGGCATGGAGCGCCTCGGCCGCGAGGTGAAGGACAAGTACGGCCTGGACATCGTCGTCCACCCGCACGCCGACACCCACATCGACACCGAGGCGCACGTCGAGCAGTTCCTCGACTCGACCGACTCCGAGCATGTCAACCTGTGCCTGGACACCGGGCACTACGCCTACTGCGGCGGCGACAGCGTCAAACTGATCGAGACGTACGGGGAGCGCATCGGCTACCTCCACCTCAAGCAGGTCGACCCGGAGATCCTCGCCGACGTCGTCAAGAACGAGGTGCCCTTCGGCCCCGCGGTGGCGCGCGGTGTGATGTGCGAACCGCCGGCGGGCGTCCCCGAGATGGGCCCGGTCCTCACGGCCGCCCAGAAGCTGGGCGTGGACCTGTTCGCCATCGTCGAGCAGGACATGTACCCCTGTGAGCCGGACAAGCCGTTGCCGATCGCGGTGCGCACCCGTAAGTTCCTGAGGTCCTGCGGCGCCTGACGACCCGAAAGGACGGCCGATCACCATGACCCAGCGTCCGCACACGCTCGGAGTCGCAGTCATCGGTACCGGAAAGATGGGCGCGGACCATGTCCGCCGCATCGAGGAGGTCATCAGCGGAGCGCGGGTGACCGCTGTGGTGGACGTCGACGCGGACCGCGCGAAAGCCGTCGCGGCCCGCGTCGACAACTGCACGGTTCACACTGACCCGGCCGCCGCGATGGGGGCGGCCGACGTCGACGCGGTCATCGTCGCCTCGCCGGGCCCCGCCCACGAGGCGGCGCTCCTCGCGGCCTTCGAGCACGACCTGCCGGTGCTGTGCGAGAAGCCGCTCACCCCTGACGCGGCCGCCGCGCTGCGCGTGGTGCGGGCCGAGCAGGGGCTCGGGTACCGCCGGGTCCAGGTGGGCTTCATGCGGCGCTACGACGCCGAGTACATGAAGCTCAAGTCCCTGCTGGAGACGGGCCAGTTGGGCCGTCCCCTGATGCTGCACAACCGGCACCGCAATGTCGCCAGCCCGCCCGGTTGGACGTCCGAGATGCTCATCAACGACTCGGTGACGCACGAGATGGACGTCACCCGCTGGCTGCTCGGCCAGGAGATCACGGCCGTCACCGTGCTCGCCCCGGCGCCGTCGGGGAACGCGCCGGACGGCATCCGCGACCCGCAGTTCGTCGTGTTCGAGACCGACGGCGGCGCCGTCGTCGACGTCGAGATCTACGTCAACTGCGGCTTCGGCTACCAGGTCCAGGCCGAGGTCGTCTGCGAACGCGGCACCGCCCGCGTCGGCGACGGCCACGCCATGGTCACCCACGCCGCCGGCCGCTGGGGCGGCATCATCGCCCAGGACTACATCGAGCGGTTCGCCGACGCCTACGACCGTGAGGTCCAGGCCTGGGTGGACGCCGCCCAGCGCGGCGAGGTCACCGGCCCGAGCGCCTGGGACGGCTACGCCGTGGCCGCGGTGTGCGAGTCGGGCGTACGGGCACTTCAGGACGGGGGCCGCGTAGAGGTGGCGCTGGTGGAGAAGCCCGCTCTGTACCGTTGAGTTGTTGGTTGCCGGACCGGGGGCAGGGGAGTCATGATCCGCTGTTGCTGACCGTGTGCCGATCTGGGCGAGTTCGCCGATCTGCATCTGCAACGGGCGGCCTGCGGCGTCGGTGCGGACGTGTTCGCGGTGGAGACGTATGGGTCAAGCGCTGCGGGCGCATGATCCGGATCAGCGGGATCTCCCCCGGCAAAGGCACCCTCAAGTCCTTCGGAGACCAGCCACCCGGTAGATCATTTCATGTACTCTTCAACTCGCCAGCGCGCCACGTGAAGTGGCGTCAGGGGAGAGCTGAGGAGGTAAGGAACGTGAAGGTCAGGAGACTGATCGGCGCCGGGGTCGCAGCAGTGGCTATGACGGCCATGGCATCCGCACCGGCAAGTGCCGATACGACAGTCACCGGCGGCAACGTGGAAATGGTGATCTTCGGCAGCGGTACCCACGTCAACTCTGTCACTATCCACGGGCTCCCGGAACCGCAAGGCCCTGCCCAGTATCAGTTCACCTATTTCGCCACCACCTCGCCGACCAAGACGCACACCATGATTTGCGGTGGCAGCAGCACGGGTGGCAGCTGCAGTTACAAATTCAAGATCAACGCCACATACGCCAAGGGAGTCGGAATCAAGAGCTGCGGGTCGATCAAGCGTGTCGACAACCAGCAGCTCCTCGGAACCGCCTGCAAGAAGTGGTGATGGAGTAAGGCCCCGCCTGGCGCGGCATACTCCACGATGATTCCGGACCTTCCGCCCCGCCTCCCAGTCGGGGCGGAAAGTCGTTTTGCCCGATCCAGGGCGTCGCCGCCGACGGTCCCTCAGCCCGCGAGCGTCGTACGCGGCCGCGGCTCGAAGCCCGCCGCACGGTAGGACGCGTCGATGAGCTCCATCGTCGTCACCGCGTCGTCCGCGTCCAGCGGCAGCGCCGCACCGTCCCGCACCGCGGTGGCGAACGCCTCCAGCTGGTACGTGTACGACGAGCGCGTCCCGAGCCGCTCCGTGCGCTCGCCCTCCGGGGTGCGGACCACGACCCGGTCGTCCATCTGAGGCAGCACGAAGTTGGCGGCCGTGGCCTCGCCCCGGGAGCCGACGATCCGGATGCTCATGTCCAGGCCGTCGTACGCCATATGACAGCGGGCGGAGCCCGTCGCGCCGCCGGGGAACTCCAGATCGGCGTCCAGCCACTCGTCGACCCCGGGCGCACCCGCCCGCTCCCCGCCCCTGGCCCCGGCCAGACGCGGTGCGCCGCCCGCCCAGGGGGCCAGCATCCGCAGCGCGTGCAGGCTGTAGCAGCCCAGGTCCATCAGGGCGCCGCCGGCCAGCGGCAGCGACCAGCGAGGGTCGGTGTCCGGCGGCGCGGCGATGGCGACCATGGCCTCGACATGCCGGAGTTCGCCGAGTTCGCCCGAGGCCAGCAGCTCGTGCAGGCGGCGGGTGACGGGATGGAAGAGGTAGTGGAAGGCCTCCATGAAGACCGTCCCGGCCTTACGGGCGGCCTGCCGTACCTCCGCCGCCTCCTCCGTGTTGCTCGCCGACGGCTTCTCCGACAGGACGTGCTTGCCCGCCGCCAGGGCGGCCAGGTTCCACGGGCCGTGCAGGCCGTTGGCGAGCGGGTTGTAGACGACGTCGATCTCGGGATCGGCCACCAGCTCGGCGTACGACCCCGCCACCCGCTCCACACCGTGCCCGGCGGCGAACGCCTCGGCCCGGGCACGGTCGCGGGCGGCCACCGCGACGAGACGGTGGCCGGTCGCCCGGGCCGGGTCGATCAGGGAGCGTTCGGTGATCCGCGCGGCTCCCAGCAGTCCTATGCGCAGTGGTTCCCGGACTGGTTCGCTCATGCCTGCCATGTCTCCTTGATCGTCACGGGACGGTGCTCGTGCGTCGATGGTGTGCGCAAAGATCCTGGTCGCCCCTCGGGCGGCAGCGGCGTAGCGTGATCAGTGCCTTCGAGGGGAGCGGTGATGGGTACAGCACACGACCTGATGATCGTGGCGACGGACGCGGCCGGCGGCCGGCCGGTGACGCAGGGCGACCTGTCGCTCGGGCTGGCCGGGGCCGAGGTGATCGACCTGCTCGGTGCCGAGGTGGTGACGCTGGACGGTGACCGCATCGTGCCCCGCCCGGCGCCGTCCCTCGAGGACCCTCTGCTGGAGCGGGCCGCGACGGCGCTCGTGCGCGAGGCGCCGTACGAGCCGATCGAGGACTGGCTGTGGCGCAGAGGCCGTGGACTGGCCGAGGAGTACGTGACCGTCCTCCAGGAAGAGGGGGTCGTCGCACGGCCGCGGGCCTCCTGGATCCCCTTCCGCGGCACCGGGCCGAAGCCGGTCGGGTCCCCTGCCCGGCAGCGCGCCCTGCACCGCTGGGCGACCGACGAGCCGGTGCTCGCCACACTCGCGGCCGCCGTCGGGTTGCGCGACGAGGTGCCCGAGGACCTCCCGGAGCCCGACGACGCGGCCCGTACCGTACTCGCCGCGGTGGTCGACGCCGTGACGGAGCTGGACGCCGTCCGCCGTCGGCGGACCCTCGAGGACGAGGCGTTCGCCAACGTCTGGCGCGCTCCGTGAGCCACGGCGGCCGCCACGACCTCAGGCCACCCGTACCTCCTCGATGGTCACCGGGCGGTGCTCGTGCAGCGACAGGGTGCACGCGTCGGCGATCCAGCCCGCCTCCAGGGCGTCCTCGATCGTGCAGGGGGAGGGGCGGGTGCCGGCGACGACCTCGGTGAACGCGGTCAGTTCGGCGCGGTAGGCCTCGGTGAACCGGTCCATGAAGAAGTCGTGCGGGGTGCCCGCCGGGAAGGTGACGCCCGGCTCGACCGAGCGCAGCGGCAGCTTGTCCTCCAGGCCTACGGCGATGGAGTCCGTGAAACCGTGGATCTCCATGCGGACGTCGTGACCACGGGCGTTGTGCCGGGAGTTGGAGACCACGGCGATCGTGCCGTCGTCGAGGGTGAGGATCGCGCCGGTGGTGTCGGCGTCACCGGCCTCCTTGATGTAGTCGGCGCCCCGGTTGCCGCCCACGGCGTACACCTCGGTCACCTCACGGCCGGTCACCCAGCGGATGATGTCGAAGTCGTGCACCGAGCAGTCGCGGAAGATACCGCCGGAGGCTGCGATGTACGCGGCCGGGGGCGGCGCCGGGTCCAGCGTGGTCGACCGCACGGTGTGCAGCGTGCCCAGCTCACCGGCCTGGACGGCGGCCCGCGCGGCGACGAACCCGGCGTCGAAGCGGCGGTTGTAGCCGATCTGGATCGGCACGTCCCTGCCCTGGACGGCCTTGAGCACCTCGACGCCCTCGCTCATGGTCTTCGCGACGGGCTTCTCGCAGAAGACGGGCACACCGGCCTCGACCCCGGCCAGGATCAGCCCCGGGTGGGCGTCGGTCGCCGCCGCGATCACGATGCCGTCCACGCCGGCGGCCAGCAGGGCCTCGGGCGAGTCCACGACCTCGGCGCCGAACCGCTCGGCCGCGGCCTTGGCGGCACCCGCGAACGGGTCGGTGACGACGAGCGACTCGACGGCGTCGAGCCCGGAGAGGGTCTCGGCGTGGAAGGCGCCGATACGGCCGAGGCCGAGGATTCCGATACGCATGGGTATTGCTCCTTGGTGTAAACGGGGGGGGGTGCTGCTACGCGCCTTTGTTCCTCAGTCGAGTCCACCGAGCACGTTCTGATCCCAATCGATGATCGACCCGGTGACCACCCCGGACCGATCCGACAGCAGCAGGACCACGAAGTCGGCGATCTCGTCCGGCTGGCCCAGCTTGCCCATCGGCAACTTCTCCGCGGCCTGCTCAGGCCAGTCGTCCCCGGCCCCGTGGAACGCCCGCTGGGTCGCGTCCTCGCCCTCCGTCGCGGTCCAGCCGATGTTCAGCCCGTTGATCCGGACCCGGTCCCACCGGTGCGCGTGCGCGGCGTTGCGGGTCAGCCCGATCAGCCCCGCCTTCGCGGCGACGTACGGCGCGAGAAACGGCTGCCCGCCGTGTGCCGACGACGTGATGATGTTGACGACCGTGCCGGGCGCCTCGCGCGTGACCATGTCCGCGACCGCCGCCTGCATGGCGAAGAACGGTCCCTTGAGGTTGATCCCGATGTGCTGGTCGAACAGCTCGGGCGTGGTGTCCAGCAGCGTCCCGCGGGAGGTCAGCCCGGCCGAGTTCACCAGGCAGTCGACGCGGCCGTACGCCTGGACGACGCGGGCCACGGAGGCCTTCGCCTGCTCGGCGTCCGACAGGTCGGCCCGTATGTACAGGGCCTTGCCGCCCGCGGCGATCAGCTCCTCCACCAGGGCCTCGCCCGGCTCGGGACGCCGCCCGGTGACGGCCACGACCGCCCCCTCGCGGACCGCGGCCCGCGCGACGGCGGCGCCGACGCCCTGGCTGCCACCGTTGACCAGGACGACCTTGTCGTCGAGAAGTCCCACGAATTCCTCAGCTCTCTCGCCGTTCGGTACCGGCCCGCAGCTCCGCGCGGAGCGCCTCCGGGGTCCACTTCTCGCGCAGCGCCCGGCGCAGGAGATCCGCCTGCGAGGGCGGGGCCAGGCCGTCGATCGGCGGGTCGCTGTCGAGGTTGGTGGGGAAGGGGTAGCCCTCGGCGCTCGCCGCGATCACCCGGTCCAGCCATGCCTGGTCGGCGCCCTCGGCCCGGCGCTTGAGCAGCGCCGGGTACACCGCGTTCGCCACGGCCTCCCGGTCCACCGTCTCCATCGCCCGCCCGAACGCGGACGACACCTGAAGCAGGTTCGCCATGCGCCGGATGTCCGCCGAGCGGTTGGTGCCGGCCGCGTGGAAGAGCGCCGGGTTGAAGAAGACCGCGTCGCCCTTCGCGAGCGGCAGCTGCACCTGGTGCGCCTCGAAGTACGCCCGGAACCCGGGGAGCCGCCAGGCGAGATAGCCGGGCTCGTACTTCTGCGAGTGCGGCAGATACATCGTCGGCCCGGACTCCACCGGCATGTCGCAGTGCGCGACCGCGCCCTGGAGGGTCAGCACGGGGGAGAGGCGGTGCACGTGCGCGGGGTAGGCGGCGGCGACCTCGTTCGACAGGAAGCCCAGGTGGTAGTCGCGGTGCGCGCTCTGCGCGGCACCGCCCGGGTTGACCACGTTGAGCTGGGAGGTGACCTGGTAGCCCGGGCCCAGCCAGGCCGAGGCGACCAGCGCGAGCACCTCGTTGGCGTAGTAGTCGGCGAAGGCCTCCGCGTCGTACAGGGCCGCCTTCTCCAGCGCGTTCCACACCCGGTCGTTGGCGCCCGGCTTCGCGAAATGGTCACCGGCCGTCGCGCCCGAGGCGCGCTGCTCGGCGATCAGGGCCTCGAACACGGCGGTGGCCCGGTCCACGACCTCCAGGTCGGGAAAGGCACCGCGGAAGACGACGATGCCGGGGCCGTCGGCGAGCGCGCGGGACAGTTCGGCCTGGACCACCCGGTCGCCCTCGAGCAGACCGGCCTCGTAGACCGGCACGTTCCGCTCCACCGCGGAGGCGTGCGGATAGTCGGCGGGGTCCGTCGCCTGCTCGACCAGCGCGCGGAAAGCGTCGAGATCGCAGTCCTGCTCGGACAGCCAGGCACGGTGGTGTACGGAAGTGAAGGACATCGTCGTCCCTTCGGGGTCACGGAGCGACGCAGCCCTGTCATTCTTGTCAGTACAAACCCCTCGAACAACCAGCAGGCAGCCATCAAAAACCCCTCAAGGAGCCGGCGCATGGGCCACCCCTTCCCGATCCGGGAGATCGCTCGTCAGGCGGGACTGAGCGAGGCGACCGTCGACCGGGTGCTCAACGGCCGGGGCGGGGTGCGGGAGAGCACCGCGCGGGAGGTGCGCCGGGCGATAGCCGACCTGGACCGCCAGCGCACCCAGGTCAGGCTGGTGGGCCGGACGTTCATGGTCGACATCGTGATGCAGGCACCCGAGCGCTTCACCACGGCGATCCGCGCCGCCCTGGAGGCCGAGCTGCCGTCCCTCCACCCGGCGGTGCTGCGCTCCCGCTTCCACTTCCGCGAGACCGGCCCGGCCGGGGAACTGGTGCGGACCCTCGACCGGATCGCCCGGCGCGGCTCGCAGGGCGTGATCCTCAAGGCCCCGGACGTCCCCGAGGTCACCGCGGCCGTCGGCCGGCTCGAAGCGGCCGGCATCCCGGTCGTGACCCTGGTGACCGACCTGCCCGCCAGCGCCCGCCGCGCCTATGTCGGCATAGACGACCGGGCGGCCGGGGCGACGGCCGCCTATCTGATGGGGCAGTGGCTCGGCGGCCGGCCGGGCAACATCCTCACCAGCCTCAGCAGCGGCTTCTTCCGCAACGAGGAGGAGCGCGAGATGGGCTTCCGCGGCGGGATGCGCGCCCGGCACCCCGAGCGCACACTGGTCGAGATCGCCGAGGGGCAGGGCCTGGACGCCACCCAGTACGACCTCGTGCGGGCCGCGCTGGAACGCGACCCGGAGATCCGCGCCGTGTACTCGATCGGCGGCGGCAACATCGCCACGCTCAGGGCGTTCGAGGACCTCGGCCGCGAGTGCGCCGTGTTCGTCGCGCACGACCTCGACCACGACAACACCCGGCTGCTGCGCGAGCACCGCCTGTCCGCCGTGCTCCACCACGACCTGCGCCAGGACGTGCGCGAGGCCTGCCACACCGTCATGCGGGCGCACGACGCGCTGCCGCCGGCGGGACCGACCCTGCCGTCCGCGATCCAGGTGGTGACGCCGTACAACATGCCGCCGCAGGCCGCGGGTGTGTGAGGCAGGGTGCCTTACCGTCGTCCTCATGTGGACATCGCGCCCGGACGGCGGCCCCGACCGGTTGCTGACGCTCGCCGACGGCGTGTTCGCCATCGCCATCACGCTGCTGGTCCTGGACCTCTACGTACCGCGCGGACTGGACGCGGACCAGTACGGCCAGGCCCTGCGCGGGCTGCTCCCGGACCTCGGGGCCTACGCGCTCAGCGTCACGGTGCTCGGCAGTTTCTGGCACGACCACCGCAGGATCTTCCGTGATGTGCGGGAAATTGATGGACAGGTGATCACCCTGTCCATCGCCGGACTGGGTGTCGCGGCCCTGGTGCCCTTCCCGACCAGGCTGCTCGCGGAGTACGGCGACGAGCCCGTCTCGGTCGCCGTCTACGCGGCAGCGGTCGCCGCGATGGGCGCCGGCCACCTGGCGCTCGCCGCCCTCCTGGCCAAACGCCCCTGGCTCCGCCACGGCACGCCGTCGGAGGCCGGCACCACGCTCTACCTCCTCGACAGCGCCACGATGGTGGCGGTGTTCGCCGTGACCGTCCCGCTGGCCCTGGTGATGGGGTCCCACGCCATGTGGCTGTGGCTCGTCCTCGTCCCGGTGAGGTTCCTCCTCGGCCGCCGCCTTCAGAAGCAGTCCTGAGACGTCACGCCCGCGCGGACACGTCCGCCCAGGCACCACTGGCCGCCGACCGTGCCATCGCGTCCAGCGCGGCGGCGCTGTGCACGGCGTCCGTGAGCGTCGCCCCGTGCGGGATGCCCTCCGCGACCGACCGCAGGAAGCGGTACGCCTCGATGACCTTCAGGTCGTCGTACCCCATCGAGTTCGCCGCACCGGGCTGGAACGCGGCGAACTCGCCGTGGCCCGGGCCGACGTACACCGTGGTGACGGACTGGTCCTGGTACGTCGTGCCGCGGCTGACGCCCAGTTCGTTCATCCGGCGGAAGTCCCAGAACACCGCGCCCTTCGTGCCGTGCACCTCGAAGCCGTAGTTGTTCTGCTCGCCGACCGAGACCCGGCAGGCCTCCAGGACACCGCGCGCCCCGGAGGCGAAGCGCAGCAGGCAGCTGACGTAGTCCTCGTTCTCGACGGGGCCGATCTCCCCGCCGGAGGCGCGGCTGTGGCCCGACGTGGCGCCGGTCGGGCGGGCCCGCTCGGGCAGGAAGATCGCGGTGTCGGCGGTGAGGGACGTGATGTCACCGAGCAGATGCCGGGCCAGGTCCGTGCCGTGCGAGGCCAAGTCGCCCAGCACCCCGCTGCCGCCCCGCTCCCGCTCGTACCGCCAGGTCAGCGCACCCTCGGGATGAGCCGCGTAGTCGCTGAACAGCCGGACGCGCACATGGGTGACCGTGCCGATCTCCCCGGCGGCGATCAGCTCGCGGGCCGCCTCGACGGCGGGCGCGTTGCGGTAGTTGAAGCCGACGGTGCCCTGTACACCCGCCTTCGAGACCGCGTCCGCCACCGCACCGGCGTCCTCGGCGGTCAGACCCACCGGCTTCTCGATCCAGATGTGCTTGCCCGCCTCGGCCATGGCGACGCCGATCTCGCGGTGCAGGAAGTTCGGCGCGGTGATGCTGACCGCCTTCACCCGAGGGTCGGCGACCACGTCGCGCCAGTCGCGCGTAGTGGAGGCGAACCCGAACTGCGCGGCGGCCTCCTCGGCCCGGCCCGGCACCTCCTCGGCGACCGTCACCAGCTCCGGAACGAGGGGCAGCCGCGGATAGTGGTGCCGCACGCGTGCGTACGCCTGGGTGTGCACCCGCCCCATCCAGCCGAATCCGATGACGGCGACGCCGAGCGTGTCGACCATGAGAGCCCCTTTTTGGACCGTTCCATAACCTGTCCAGCCCACCCTGAGCGCGGTTTCCCGTGGCTGTCAACCCTTTGACAAGCCGGTGACCCGCATGGAACGGTCCATCTCATGAGACCGCCGACGATCCGTGACGTGGCCGAACGGGCCGGCGTCTCCAAGTCGCTGGTCTCCCTGGTGCTGCGCGGCTCCGACCAGGTACGGCCCGAGAAGCGGGAAGCCGTGCTCCGGGCCGCCCGGGAGCTCGGCTACCGGCCCAACGCCGCCGCCCGCAGTCTCAGCGAACAGCGCACCCGCACGGTCGGCGTCCTGCTGAACGATCTGCGCAACCCCTGGTTCGTCGACCTCCTCGACGGCCTGAACTCCCTGCTGCACGCCCACGGCCTGCACATGCTGCTGGCCGACGCGCGCCTCAACCGCCGCACCGGCCAGGACCCGGCCGACCCGCTGCTGGACCTGCGCGTCGACGGGCTGGTCGTGGTCGGCACCCTGCCCGACCCGGCGGCCCTCGGCGCGGTCGCCGCGCGGATGCCGGTCGTCCTGGCCGGCGCCCGCGAGCCGGTGCCGCCCGGGGTGGATCAGGTCGCGGGAGACGACGAGAAGGGCGCCCGGCTGGTCACCGAGCACCTCATCGGCCTCGGACACCACCGCATCGCACACCTCGCCGGCTACGGAGCCGTCGGCGAACTGCGCCGCCGCAGCTTCGAGGCGACGATGCGGGAGCACGGCCTGGCGGACCGGGCCGTCGTCGAGACCGGCGACATGACCGAGGAGGGCGGCTACCGGGCCGCCGTCCGCCTCCTCAACCGCCCCGACCGGCCTACGGCCGTCTTCGCCGTCAACGACATCACCTGCGTGGGCGCCCTCTCGGCGGCGGAGGAACTGGGCCTGCGCGTGCCGCACGACGTGTCCCTCGTCGGCTACGACAACACGAGCATCTCCCGGCTGCGCCATCTGTGGCTCACCACCGTCGACAACGCCGGCCACGAGGTCGGCCGCCGCGCCGCCCGTTTCCTCCTCGACCGTTTCGAACGACCCGGGGGAGAGGGGCGCGTGCACCTGGCGACGCCGACGCTGGAGGTCCGGGGAACCACGTTTCGTTTTCAACGAGGCTGATTCCGGCGGGATTTCCCGAGTCGCCGCTCCTGACGGGCGGGACTAGAATTTATCCCGACACCCCCAAATCCGAGAGTGCCAAGGCGGCTTGGCGTTTTCTTCCTTTCCCTCCACTTTCGCTGGAGGAGGCATCATGGATCCGCACCGCGCCGAAAAGCAGAGGAACATGCCGGGCCCGGAGGCCGACAAGCCGCTGAGAATGGTTCCGGATGTGGGTGAACACGCGGACGCCGACGGTGTTCTGCGGGCCTACGCGGATCCCGGGGCGACCCTGACCCGCGCCCCGACGGCTCGCAAGGCCATCGATCGTTTCCTGAAGGCGCGCTCCCAGGACCTCAAGACCGAGCGCATCGACCTGCGCGAGGTGGACTCCACCGAAGGCGCGGCCACCCTGCGCGTGCGCTACCAGCAGTTCCACCACGACCTGCCGATCGTGGGCGCCACGGTTCAGGCCGTCGCCGATGTGAACCAGGCCGCCGTCGTCCAGGTCGACCACACGGCGGAGGTCGATGTCACGGATGCCCCCGACCCCGGCACGGCCCAGCCGCTCGACGCCGTGCGGAAGAACGCCCTGGCGCCGTTCCAGGGCGATTTCGCGTCCGTCGGCATCGTCAGGGACGAACTGGTGTATCTGCGGGACACGGCCAGGCCCTCATTGCCGGAGACCGACTATCCCACCGCGTCGATCGCCCTGCTGAAAAAGGGGCAGAAGCCCGACGGCGCCCTCCATCTCGTGCACGATCTGCTCGTCGAGACCACCGGCCCCTTCGAACATTTCCGGGTCGTCGTCGACGCCGTGTCCGGGAAACTGCTGTGGCTCGCCCTCGCCGGGAAATATGTGACGGCCGATCTCAAGGTCTTCATGCCCGACCCCGTGACCGAGTCCGACGACGGCACGGTGCACGGCCATTCCAGTACGGCCACCCTCGACGCCCTCTGCCACGACGTCCAGGCGGAGGTCGCTCCCGCCGTCGGGGGCAGGTTCCGGCTCGACGGGGAGTGGTTCAGGTGTATCGACCGGGACAGCCCGGCCTTCCCCCAGCCGGAGGAGGAGTCGCCGGACTTCTCCTACCGGACCTACCCCGCCGACCGTGCCTTCCTGAGCGCCAACGCCTACTACTGGCTCGACTCCTTCGCGCGCTACCTGCGCACTCTGGGCAACACGGCGCTCAACACCAACATGGTCAAGGTCGACGTGGACGCCCAGGCCCACAACGGCGCCGACCAGAGCTCGTGGCTCGGCTCGGCGACGCCCCCGCGGATCCGCTTTGGCGAGGGCGGCGCACCGGACTCGGCCGACCTGGGGGTCATCGGCCACGAGTACACCCACGGCGTGTTCCAGTGGCTCGGCGCAGAGCACGGTGGCTCTCTCGCGTATGAGCACAGCGTCTGTGACGCGCTCCCCGCGATCTACCGCGACCGGTTCAACCCCCACGGACACCGGCGCACGGAGACGTTCCCCTTCGACAACAACGCGACCGACCAGTGGAGCGCGGTGCGACGGCTCGACCTCCCCCAGCGCTTCGACGCGCCGGCGTTCAACGGCTTCGACTTCAACCTGCGCAACTCGATGCTCGGCACGGCACTGTGGCGGTGCTACCTGGGCATGGGAGGCGACTCGCCCGATCCCGCCGTACGGATCGCGGCGGCCGACGCGATCAACAGGACGATGCTGGAGATGCTGCTCATCGTGCCGGACGACACAACCTCGGCCCGCAGCCATGCCGTGAGCATGGCCAGGGGCTGCATCACGGCCGACTCCACGCTCACCGGCGGCCTCTACAGCAAGGTGATGGACGAGGCCTTCGTGAACCAGGGGCTGTGGGCGCCGCGGCCGGTGGACGTCTACATCGGCGACAACCCGGCCGATCTCGGCGCGGTGCCGAGCGGCGTCCCGCACTGGTCGTCGCCGGACATCTGGGTCCGCAACAACGACATCAGCGCCGGTGACAATCCCGAGCTCGGCCACCAGCCGCCCGTCAACGACCGGCCTAACTTCCTCTATGTGCGGGTGCACAACCGAGGGACCCAGGAGGCCGCGAGCGGCGCGTTCCAGGTGGAGGCGTTCCGGTGCGATCCGGGCACGGGGATGCTCTGGCCCACGCACTTCCGGTCGCTGGGCACGGTGGTCATCGACCAGCCGATCCCCGCGGGCGGGGCGGTGCGGGTGGGGCCGCTCGTGTGGACCCCGCAGATCGCCGACCACGAATGCCTGGTCGCCGTCGTGCACGGAGCCCCCGACCCCGCCATCACCGCCACCCTCAACGGGCCGGTGCCGCACGGTCTCCTGGTGCGGTTCGACAACAACGTGGCGCAGCGGAACGTGGCGCCGCAGCTAGCCGCACTGGGCGGCAGGACGCACATGTCGATCACGCTGCGCGGCGGGCTCGCCAGGACCACAGGTTCCTGGCAACTGGACGCGACGGCCCTGCCGGACGACACCCGGGTCTCGATCCGCACGCTGACCCGCGTCACACAGGACGCGGAGCTGACCGGCTGCACCGTGACCGAGACGGGCGCCGTCCGCTCCACGCTGGAGATGCCCGGAGGCGGAACGGCCGCCGTCGAGGGGTTCACGCTGGAGCCCGACGACCGGGTGGCGGCCGACATCACCATCGACTTCTCCGAGCACGGCGAGCACCTCCGGCTCTATCCGTTCGTGGCCACCCAGTACCAGGACGGTCAGCTCGCGGGGCGGATGACCATCCAGATCACGGCCGTGCAGGAACTGGAGGACTTCTTCTTCGGCAACCCGCACAGCGGCGAACTGCACGTCTCCACCTGCCCGCACTGGTCCAGGCTCGGCGCCGGCAGCAAGGTGCCCTTCCTGCGCGCCGAGGACGCGCTCGCCCGCGGCTACAACGGCTGTGCCTACTGCCGACCCGCCCTCCAGGCCGGCTGAGGAGGCAGGAGATGGACCGCGACGTACTCGATGGCCTGCCCCTCGCGCCACCGCTCAAGGGCCATCCGCCCAGCCCCGCAGAACCCTTCGTGCCGGCGGAACGCGGGGTGGCGGGCAAGCGGGCGGACGAGTCGATCGCCCCGCTCGTCGCCTCGGTGTCGGCGGACGCCCTGCGCGACACCGTGGAGGCCCTGGCTGACTTCCCGACGCGGCACACCTTCTCGCCGTTCATCGGACCGGCGGCCGACGAGGTCGCCGGCCGGCTGTCGGTGGCGGGATACCCGGAGGTGACCAGACGCACCTGGATCAACGCCGGTCACAGCGCCGACAACGTGATCTGCACCAAGCCCGGCACAGCGGCCGACGGGCCCGTCATCATCCTGTGCGCCCACTACGACTGCCGTATGCAGAACCCGGACGACGCCACGGCACGCGCGCCGGGCGCGGACGACAACGCCAGCGGGGTGGCCGCGACCCTGGAGATCGCCCGCCTGCTCGCCCCGGTCGCCCTGGCAGGCACGGTCCGGTTCGTGGCCTTCTCGGGCGAGGAGCAGGGACTCTGGGGTGCCACGGCATACGCGGCGGCGCTCCAGGCCGCGGGGGTCTCGGCCCTGCGGGTGGTGAACCTCGACATGGTGGGCCGACCTCCGGCGGACGGCACCGTGACGGTGGAGCGCGACCTGGGCAACGCCGTGCCGGGCAACGACGCCGCCTCGCACGCCTTCGGCGAGGTAATGGCGCAGGCGGCGGTGGACCACACGTCGCTGCCGGTGCGACTGGGTCCCATCTTCGCCAGTGACTACATGCCGTTCGAAGCGCGGGGCGATGTGGCGATCGGTGCGTACGAAGGGGAGGGGAACCCGCACTACCACCGAACCTCCGACGCCCCGGACACGCTCGATTACGGCTATCTCGCCGACATCACGAGATTCACCCTGGCGACCGTACTCGCCGAAGCCGTCGCCGCATGAGTCAGTCTTCCCTGCATGCGCCCCCCCGTTCGACAGGCACTCCCTCAGGGAGGGCAACGCATGCCGACTCAAGCCCGTCCGAGCACCGGAGAGCAGGCCAAGCAGCACGCCCCCACGGCCGCCTTCGCCGCGCACAGCCCTTCCAGGGCAGTTCCACGGCCGTCCGCTGGCCGGAGATCTCCCGGACGCGTGCGCGCAGTTAGTGGTTGAGGTCCAAGTAGGTATCAACCCGTATGCCCGAGTAGGGAGTTGCCGTCGACTTCGCGTATTGTTGGCGGCATATGCCCGGGAGTTGAGCTCCCCAGGGCGCGCGATCGCGCAGGCGAAGGGGGACCACGACGTGGACGAGACGCGGCACCGAACCGTCCGGCGTGCCGGACTGATCGGGGGTGCCGTCCCGGCACTCCTGGCCGTCGCGGCCTGCGCCGGCCACGCGACCAAGGCGGAGATCCCCTGGTGGGCCGTCCTCGCCGTCGCCGTCTCGACCGTGGGCCTCGCCGGCCGGACCGGGGCCCAGATCGGCCGGAGCCACCACG
This sequence comes from Streptomyces sp. NPDC055506, assembly GCF_053643595.1. Classification (NCBI taxonomy): domain Bacteria; kingdom Bacillati; phylum Actinomycetota; class Actinomycetes; order Kitasatosporales; family Streptomycetaceae; genus Streptomyces; species Streptomyces sp. NPDC055506. The sequence continues at coordinate 24,556 of NZ_JBSHKH010000014.1, forward strand.
AGGGCCGCGAGGCCGAGGCCCCTCCCCGGGTGCGGTAGGGTTGACCTGCGTGATCACGCGGCTCACCCGCGCGAGACACATCGGGACGTGGCGCAGCTTGGTAGCGCACTTGACTGGGGGTCAAGGGGTCGCAGGTTCAAATCCTGTCGTCCCGACTTGTGAGAGTCGCGGCTGAGGGCCGGTTTCGGAGGCATCCGGAACCGGCCCTCGGTCATGCCCGGGGCCCTGTCGCGTACAGCTCCCGCCTCGACGTCGTGAAGCGTGCGAGGGCGTCCGGGAGGGGGGTGATGCCGATGCCGGGGGACGTGGGCACGGGGAGGTGGCCGTCGTGGAGGGTGAAGGGTTCCGTGATGTCCTCCGCGAAGTAGCGGTGGGAGGCCGAGGTGTCCCCGGGGAGGGTGCAGCCCGGGAGGGCGGCCAACGCCAGGTTGGGAGCGCGGCCGATGCCCGTCTCCAGCATGCCGCCGCACCACACCGGCACACCGTGGGCGGTGCACACATCGTGGATGCGGCGGGCTTCGAGGTAGCCGCCGACGCGGGCCGGCTTGACGTTGACGACCCGGCAGGCGTCCATCGCGATCGCGGACGCGGCGTCGCGCGCCGAGTGGATCGACTCGTCGAGGCAGACCGGGGTGCGCAGACGTCGCTGGAGCCGCGCGTGGGCGTGGAGGTTGTTCTCCTCCAGCGGCTCCTCGATCAGCAGCAGTCCGAAGGCGTCGAGTTGCCGCAGATGGTCGGCGTCGGCGAGCGTGTAGGCGGTGTTGGCGTCGACCTGGAGCGGGAGTGCGTCGCCGAAGCGTTCGCGCACCGCGCGCACCGGTTCCACGTCCCAGCCCGGCTCGATCTTCAGCTTGATACGGAGGTAGCCCTCGGCGAGGTAGCGCTCGACGTCGTCCAGCAGTTCGGGCAGGGAGTTCTTGATGCCGACCGAGACGCCCGCGGGCACCCGTTCGTGCACTGATCCCAGGAACGTCGCCAAAGGCATTCCGTAGGCGCGGAGTTCGGCGTCCAGGAGGGCGGTTTCCAGGGCCGCCTTGGCCAGCTCGTGTCCCTTGACGGAGGCCATGGCGGGGCCGACGGCCGCCGTCGTCGGCTCGGGGAGAGCGGCCACGCGCGGCAGCAGGAAGTCCCGGATGACCATCTCGGCGCCGGCGACGAACTCCGAGCAGTACAGGGGCTCGGGGTCGGCGGCGAACTCCGACCAGCCCTCCGCCTCGTCGGTCACCACGTGCAGCAGGAAGGTGTCCTTGCTGTTCATCGTCCCGAACGAAGTGCGGAACGGGGCGACGAGCGGGATGGCGACGTGGAGCAGTTCCACCCGTTCGAGCTTCATCGCTGCCTCTCGCCGGGGGTGTCGCACGACGAACGGGTCAGCAGGTACCAGCCGTCACGTGACATGGCCGTCGCGCGCAGGCCCTCGGCGTACGCCTCGGTGAACACCCCGCGGACGGCGTGCCGCCACGCGAGCGCGACGGCCGGGTCGGCGGCGCGCAGCGCGACGATGTCCTCGGGCACCCGGCACCACAGCCGGTCCCCGTCGCGCAGGGCGAGCGGCCCGCCGTCCGGTGCCCGGGTCACGACGCCGGCCGCCGAGCGGTCAGCTGTGGGGTCGTCCGTGCGCGTGGTCCCCGTCGCCAGGTCCCACGTGATGGTCAGCCGGTCGCTTTCGTCGCCGTCGTTCACGCCGTCGTTCATCGGCCCGTAGAAGTCGACCAGGTACTCGCTGCCGACCGCGCCCAGCTTGACCAGGTTGAAGCGGGCGTTGCGGCGGACCAGCGGATCGAAGGTCCAGCGCATGGTGGTGGCGCCCTGCTCCAGCGCCCACACCCGCTGCGCCTGCTTGACGGCGAAGCCCACGCCCCGGCCCGCCCCGGCCGCCGCCGCGACGAACGAGTACACGTCCCGCTCGGCGGGGGCGCCGAACACCGCCACCGCCGCCCCGGCGAGCCGCTCGCCCGACGGTCCGGGGGCGTACGCGGCGTGCACCGCGCCACCGGCGTGCACCAGGCTGTGCAGCACCTCGGCCGGGTACGGCGGGGTGGCCCTGGGCGTCTGCCACACGTCGGCGAGGAAGCCGGCCACGGCGTGGATCCCGGCCACGTCGTGCACGGTACGGACCGTCACCGCCGCGGTGCGGGCCGCGGCGTCCGCGATGCCCGCCCAGGCACCGGGCACTGTTCCCCCGGCCGTGCGGGGCGCTTCCGCCGGCCCGGGCGGCCCGGCGGCGGAGATCGTCACAGGTGTCATGCGGTGAGTCTCCGGCGCCGGGGCCCGACGGCCGTTGTCGGCAGGCACAATGAAGGCACGTGCCTCTGTTGCGATCGGCCAAGGACGACCGCGAACAGGGTCCGATAGAAACCCGAGAACCCGAGAAACCCGCCGACCCCTCCGTACACCACCGTCCCAGGAGCCCGACCCCCCCATGGACGCCCGCACCCTCGAGGAACTGATCGGCACCCTCGGCGAGCCCCTGCTCCGCGTGCTCACCGCCCCGGCGGACGGCCTCGCCAAGCCCGTCTCCGAGATCCTCCTGTACGGCCACGGGGACCCGTTCCCGCGCAGCGCGCCCGGGGCCCTGGTGCTGACCGTCGGGCTGCCGCCGGACCAGGTCGAGCCGCTGGCGCGTGACGCCGCCGCTGCCGGGGTGGCCGGACTCGTCGTACGGGGCGGGGCCTCGCAGCCCGAGACGGTGGCCGCCGCGAAGGCCCACGGCCTCGCGCTGCTCGCCGTCGACGAGGACGCCGCCTGGCATCACGTCCATCTGCTGCTGGCCTCGGCGATCGGGTCCCGGCCGGGACCGGGTGACGGCGACGCGGCGTTCGGAGACCTGTTCTCGCTGGCCAACGCGATGGCCGCGGCAGTGGGAGGCGCGACCGTCATCGAGGACGCCCGGCAGCGGATCCTGGCCTACTCCACCCTGCCCCGGCAGGCCGTCGACGAGGCCCGGCGGCAGGGCATCCTGGGCCGTCAGGTGCCGTCCAGCCCCGAGAACAGCGAGCAGTACCGCGTCCTGTTCGCCGCCCCCGGCCCCGTACGCCTCGCCGCGCTGGACGGCGAGGAGCTGCCGCGGCTCGCCGTGGCGGTCCGCGCGGGCGGCGAGACGCTCGGCTCGGTGTGGGTCGTCGACGACGGACATCTCGCCCCCGACAGCGAGGAGGCGCTCGCCCGTGGCGCGTCCACGGCCGCCCTGCTCATGCTGCGGGCGCGGGCCGGCGAGGAGCTGTCCAGGCAGCTGACCGGCGACCTGCTGCGCCGGCTCCTCGACGGCAGCGCCGATCAGGGCGCCGCGCACCGCCTCGGCTTCGCCGAGGGAACCCCGGTACGGGTCGTGGCCTTCGCCCTCGACGGCGCCGTGTCCACACCCGACGAGGAACAGACCGCGTCGCGGCTGCTCGACCTCGTACGGCTGCACTGCGAGGCGCGGTACGGGCGGCACGCGTGCGTGCTGGTCGACGGGCGGGTGTACGCGCTGCTGCCGGTGACCGGTGCGGAGCCGAGCGGCCTGGGCGGGCGGAAGGAGCGGCACCGGCGCCTTGCCGAGGACATCGTGCGGCGCGCGGCCCAGGCGCTGCGGATCCGGGTGCGGGCCGGGCTGGGCGAGGCGGTGACGGAGCCGGCGGCCGTACGCGGCTCGCGGGACGATGCCGACCTGGTGCTGCGGGTGCTCGGCCCGGAGGAGGACGTCGCCGTCGTGACGGAGGTACGGGCCCGGGTCACGCTGCTGCGGCTGCGGGAACTCATGGACGGGCAGCGGGCGTTGACGGCCGGGGCCTGGCAGGAGGTCCTGGCGTACGACGCCGGGCACGGCACCGAATACGCCAGGACCCTGGTGTGCTGGCTGGACGCCGGGGGCGACGTCGCGCGGGCGGCCAAGCTGCTCGCCGTCCACCCCAACACCTGCCGGTACCGCCTCAGACAGGTGCGGCAGCACCTCGGTGTCGATCTGGACGACCCGGACGAGCGGTTGGTGCTGTGGCTGCAGTCGCGCACGCTCGGGGGTCTGAGCGGCGCCGGCCCGTCCTGACGCCCGGTGCCGGCTGTCTTGCGTGGGTGGTCAGCCGCTCAGCCAGGCGGCGAGCCGCCGCTCGCACTCCCGCAGTTGACCGACGGGCACGTACTCACCGGCGGTGTGCGCGAGCGTCGGGTCGCCGGGGCCGTAGTTGAGCGCGGGCGTGCCGAGCGCGGTGAAGCGGGCCACGTCCGTCCAGCCCAGCTTGGGGCGGGGCACCGCACCCAGGGCCTCGACCAGCGAGGCCACCGGCCCCTGGCCCAGCCCGGGCAGGGCCCCCGGCACCACCTCGGTGACCTCCACCTCGTACTCGGGGAACAGCGCGCGCAGATACGCCTCCGCCTGCTCGGGCGAACGGCTCGGCGCGAAACGCAGGTTGACGCTGATCACACAGGTGTCGGGGACGACGTTGTCGGCGACGCCCGCGCGGACGGCGACCGCGTTCAGCCCCTCGCGGTACTCCAGTCCGTCGATGACGATCCGCTCGGCGCTGTGCTCGTCGAGGCGCCGGAGCACGGCGGACGCCCGGTGCGCGGCGTTGACGCCCCTCCAGGAGCGGGCGGTGTGGGCGCGCTCGCCGCGCACCGTGATGTCCGCGTTCAGGACGCCCTGGCACCCCGCCTCGACGCCCGCGTCGGACGGTTCCATGAGAACGGCGAGGTCCGCTTCGAGCAGGTCGGGGCGGTCGTCGGCGATGCGCTTCAGACCGTTCCGGTCGCCGGCGACCTCTTCGCACTCGTAGAAGACGTACGTCACGTCCCGCACCGGTGCGGCGAGGCCGGCCGCGAGCCGCAGGGCGACGGCGACGCCGCCCTTCATGTCGCACGCCCCGAGTCCGTACAGCCGCTCGCCGTCCAGCCGGGAGGGCAGGTTCCCGGCGGCAGGGACGGTATCCAGGTGTCCGGCGATGATCACGCGCTCGGAACGGCCCGTATCGGTGCGGGCCACGACGGAGTTGCCGACGCGTACGACGGTGAGGTGCGGGTGAGTGCGCAACGCGGACTCCACGGCGTCGGCGAGGCCGGCCTCCTCGCCGCTCTCGGAGGGGGTGTCCACCAGTGCTCGGGTGAGGTCCACCAGGTCCAGCAGATTCACCGGGTCCACCGGGTCCACCGGATTCGCGGCCGGGTCCAGCGGGATCATTCGGTGCTCTCCTTCTGGGACGCGTCCCGGCCGAGCCGGGAGTGTCTGATGCCGTACAGCGCGTAGACGGCCATTCCGGCGGCCATCCACAGGCCGAACGCGGTCCAGGTCTCGGCGCCCAGTCCCCACATCACGTATCCGCAGCCCAGGGCGCCCAGCGTGCAGGTCAGGGGCGCGAGCGGTACCCGGAAGCCGCGCGGCGCACCGGGGCTGCGCCGGCGCAGGATCAGCACGGCACCGTTGACCAGTGCGAAGGCGAACAGTGTGCCGATGCTGGTGGCGTCGGCGAGCGCGCCCAGCGGTACCAGGGCGGCGAGCACCATCACGAACGCGGACACGATGACGGTGTTGGCGCGGGGCACGCCGGTCCGTGCGTGGACCTTGGCGAACAGCGGCGGGACGAGTCCGTCACGCGCCATCGAGAACAGGATGCGGGTCTGCCCGTACTGCACGGCGAGTACGACGCTCGTGGTGGCGACGACCGCCCCGACGGACAGCAGGACGGGCCACAGCTCGCCGCCGCCGACCGCCTGGACCAGCACCTCGCTGAGGGTGGCCTCGGTGCCCGCGAACCGCTGCCACGGCATCGCGCCGACCGCCGCGACGGCCACCGCGCAGTACAGCGCGGTGATCAGCCCGAGGGAGAGGAGGATGGCGCGCGGCAGGTCGCGTTGTGGGTTCTTCGCCTCCTCACCGGCGGTCGAGGCGGCGTCGAAGCCGATGTACGAGAAGAACAGCGAGGCGGCGCCCGCGCTCACCCCGGCCATGCCGAGCGGGAACAGCGGCCGGAAGTTGCCGGCGCGGAACGCGGTGAACGCGACGGCGCAGAACAGCACGAGGGCGGCCACCTTCACCGCCACCATGACCGCGTTCACCACAGCGCTCTCCCGGGAACCGCGCAGCAGCACCACCATGGCGAGGGCGACGATCGCGGCGGCCGGGACGTTCAGCACACCGCCCGCGCCGGGCGGGGCGGCCAGCGACGCGGGCAGCGTCCAGCCGGCGGTGAGCTCCAGCAGCTCGTTCACGTACTGGCCCCAGCCGACCGCGACGGCGGCCACCGAGACGCCGTACTCCAGCACCAGACACCAGCCGCAGACCCAGGCGGCCAGCTCGCCGAGCGTGGCGTAGGTGTAGCTGTACGAGGACCCGGCACCGGGGATCATGCCGGCCAGCTCTGCGTAGGACAGGGCGGAGAACAGCGCGGTGAGCCCGGCGAGCACGAAGGAGAACACCACGGCCGGGCCCGCTTCGGGCACCGCCTGGCCGAGTACGACGAAGATCCCGGTGCCCAGCGTGGCACCCACACTGAGCAGCGTGAGCTGGGTGAGCCCCATGGTCCGGCGGAGCTGACCGCCGCCGGCCTCCGCCACCAGATCGGCGACGTCCCGCCGCCGTGTCAGCCTGCTGCGGATCCCGGCCTCGCCAACGGATCTCCGCGGCCTGGTTCGCACACCGTCCACGCGTTCACTCCTCCCACGACTCCCGCTTCGGCCCTTGATGATGCGGAACGGGGGCGTGGAGTGGGGTGTGCGCGTCGGCCAAGACGACGGAGGCCGCTTTGGCCTTCCGGCCAATGCCTCGCGTACATGTGTTTGCCGTGGCGACGACTGGAAAGGCGCTCTGTGATCATCGGATGCGACAATCCGGTGGACAGTGAGCAAAAGCCAGAAAAGCAAGAAAGAGGAGGTTCGATGTCCTCGAAGCGACGTCGCAAGAAGAAGGCCCGCCGCAAGAACGGCGCGAACCACGGCAGCCGTCCGCAGTCCTGACGAAGTCCTGCGGGTACGCCGACGCACTCGGGTGGGTGGCATCTGCCACCCACCCGAACGCGTTCGCGGGCCCGGTACGACCAGGTCCCTCAGATCAGCTGTGCCTCCGGCACCCCGTTCCTGCGCACCCACTCCGCCCGGTGCTCCGCCGCCAGGGCCAGCCCCCGGCGCCGGGCCTCGGCCGGTACCGGGAGGCGGCACAGGCCGTCGAGGGTCTCCAGCATCGTCCGGGCGAAGCGCTGCCCCAGGGGCGTGAGGCGGCCGGAGGCCAGCAGGACCTCCGTGGCCTCCCGGGCGCCGGTGCGCCAGCGGACGAACTGGGCCTCGGCTCGGGCGAGTTCCCCGGGGTCCTGCTCCACGGCCCGGCGGCGGTTCCAGAAGTCCGTCACGCCCAGATGCGCGTACGCCCCGTGGAACAGCCCGAGCAGGGGCCGGGGATCGGGACGCCACGGCGCGTAGTAGCGCTCCTCGCCGCCCGGCTCGAACAGGTCGAACAAGTGCAGTACGGCGGCGAACTTGCTGTGCTGCGACTCGTGGGCCATGGACAGGGCGAGACCGCGCCCGCTGCGGGGCCGGGACAGCGCCATGGAGCCGAACGCCTCCGCGCTGCTGCCGCTGAAGCTGCCGCTGCTGCCGAGGGGGACCAGAGTGCGGGGGCCGGCGGCCAGTTCGGCGTAGGTCCCCGGGTGGTGGGACCGGAGGGTGTCGCAGGCTTCCCGGGTCGTGGCCTGCCACCAGCGCAGATCGTCCGCCGCCAGGCCCAGCGGCTGTTCCGGGACGCCCGGGAAGCGCAGCGGGTCGAGGTCGTCCAGGAGGAGCGGCGCCCCGGTGTCCAGCACCAGGAGCCGGTGCGCCGCCCGCCACCGCCCCGCCGAGCCGTAGGGGGCCCGGGGCACGTCGACCGGGCCGGGCACGGCACTCCGCCCCGCCACCCCGATCCGCGCTCCTCCGTCGGCATCGACCAGCACCTCGGCCACGTCACCCGGGCAGGCGCCGGGGAAGCGCGCACCACCGAGCGAGGGCAGGAAGACCAGGTCCGTCGTCAGAGGCCACCGCACCCGTGCGGGCACACCCGCGCGGACCGCGGCGGCCGCGGCGAGGGCGCTGAAGCGCTGGATCGGCGGCTCGCTCTCCGCACCGGCCTCGGCCGCGCCCTCGACGACGTGGTCCAGCCGGGACAGCAGGCCGATCAGCGCGGTGCCCGCCGACGGGTGCGCGAGGACCGCCGACACCGCCCGGGCATCGGCCCGGTGGGCGGCGGCGAGGAGTTCCCAGGCCTGTCCGGCCCTATCGGCCACGTCGCCGCCGATGTCACGGGCGGCCTCGGTGACGGCGTGGGCGCAGGCCAGGCGGCGGCTGTACTCGGCGCGGGCGAGCAGTTCCAGGGCCTCGGCCCCGCCGCCGCCCGTCGCGATCGCGGTGAAGAGCCTGCCGGGCACACGGAGCGGCACGGGCCTCATGCGGCTTCCGCCGGGGCGTCGCGCAGCCGGTCCAGGTCCCCGGCGAGCCGCTCCCTGACCCGGTCGATCAGAGCGGTCAGATCGGCGCAGTAGACACTGGGGTTGGCGAACCCGGTGGCCGGCCGGTAGCGGTTGGCGTAGTGGCCGCCCCCGCACACCCGCAGCAGCCGGCAGTCGCGGCACTGCGCGGACACCCCGTCGGCGCCCCACTGGCGGGCCGCCACGCCCGGATGGCGCAGCAGCGCGTCGAAGGACTCCCGCCCGACGTGCAGACCCGTCCGCGCGGCACCGTGATAGGCGGTGCGCAGCGTGTCGTCCTGGGCCAGGGAGCCGTCCGTCTCCACCACGGCGTACCGCACCGGGGCCAGGCCCAGGGCCTCCGTCTCCGGGGCGCCGCCGAGCAGCAGCGTCATCATGTCCTCGAGCAGCCGCACCCGGGTCTCCCGCCGTCGGGCTCCGTACCACCGTTCGAACACCCGCCACAGCCAGTCCGCGTACGGCGTGCCCGGCAGGCCGGGCCGCAGCCCCGGCGGGGGAGTGTGCCAGTTGCCCTGCGGCAGCAGGAAGTCCACCGCCGGCGGCCGATACGTCAGCAGGTGCTCGTAGCAGCGCACCGGATCGTTGCGCAGGTCGATCGTGCACAACAGGCCCGCGAACAGTTCGCGATGCGGCCCGTCGGACAGCAGGCGCAGAGCGGCGGCGACCCGGGCGTGGCTGCCGCGCCCGTCGGCGCCGCGCCGGTGCCGGTCGTGTGCCGCGCGGTCGCCGTCGATGCTGACCGAGACCCGGATGCCGTGCGCGGCGCACAGGTCGAGCCAGCGCTCGGTCAGCCGTACGCCGTTGGTCTGCAGCGCGAGGTGCAGCCGTACCCCGGGGCCCACGGCCGAGCGCAGGACCGAGGCGGCCCGTCCGAGCGCGGCTTCCCCGGCGAGCAGCGGCTCGCCCCCGTGCAGCACCACCCCGGCCTCGCGCACCCGGTGCGCCGCCAGATGCCCGGCGATGCGCTCGGCTGTGCGGTCGAGGACGTCCGGTGCCATGGTGCGCGGCTGCTCACGCCAACTCGTGTCGTGCGAGCGGTACATGTAGCAGTAGCGGCAGGCGAGGTCGCAGCGGCTGTGCATCTTCAGTACGAAGGAGTGGAACGGGAGGGGCACCCATCCGGCGGCTTCCCTCGCCACGACGTCGTCCGCGACCGGCCACGGCGGCTCCGCATGGCGCAGTCGATTCATACGTACCCCCCGGTTCGCATGCCGGCCGGCCCGGTGCCCACCCGGCCGGCCACGCCATTTGGCCCAGTATTCGGCGCCGGTGACAGACCGTCAACATCGAGATTCCGTCGACCGCGCGGCCCCCGCCCGAAAGTAGCCGGTTTCGGAAGCCACCCTGTGGGGACGTCAACACTGGACACGAGCCGCGGAGGATGGCCCATGGCAGAGCTCGAGGAAGCGGGTGCCGAGCAGGGCGAGGCCACCCTGGAGTCCGTCGTGCTGGACCTCACCGACGTGCCCTTGGACGACCTCGCCGCACTGCCGCCCTCCGTGCTCGGGGAGACCCTGCGCCGGCTGCGCACCGGGCGCACGGCGGGAGATCCCTTCGTCACCGGGTTCAGCGAGAGCCAGTGACCGGCACCGCGTGGCGACGCCACCGTCGAGCGCGAAACCGCCTGATCAGGGGCAACCCGCCCTATAATGACCGTCCCTGACTGTCGTGCCCCACCGTCCAGCACCTTCCGTCCGAAGCGGAGTGGCCATGCCCGACACCCACGCAGCCGACCGCTCGGGACGGTTCGCCCTCTTCTGCTCCACCGCGGAGAACCTCGGAGTCAGCACGACCGTTCGCAACGTCGCGGACCTGCTGGCCGCGAGCAACCGCAGCGTGCTCATCGTGGACGGCCGCGCCACCGGCGCGCCGGCGGGAGCGCCGGTGCCCGAGCCGGTGCCCGGCCGGATCGCCTCCGTGGCCCGCCCGGACGCGGCGTCCCTCCTCGCCCTCGCCTCGGACCCGGACGCCCTGCGCCACGACCACGTCCTCGTCGAAGCCCCGCTGCCCGACGCGCCCGGCGCACCCCCCGAGGGCAGACTCGGAGCCCTGGCCGACTCACTGGTCCTCTGCTTCGCCATGACGGCCTGGTCCATCGACGGCTCCGCCGCCCTAGCCGAGCAGCTGAGCGGCGGCCGCGCCGACCGGCCCGTACGGCTGCTGGCCCTCGGCCTGAAGAGCAACGTCGAGTCGCACGACCGGCTGCGCGGCGCCCGCGAACGGGTCCGCGGCAAGTTCGGCCCCCTCTCGCGCACCTCCCGCACCTCCGAGGTCGCCTTCCTGGAGATCCCGTACCACCCGCTCTACCTGGACACCCGGCAACTCGCCGTCGAGAGCGAGCCCGAGGGCTCGGTGACCGGGCTGCGCCCCTACTACGAACGGCTCGCCGACTGGCTGCGCAACCGGCGGCCGGTGCCGCTCGGCCGGGTCACCCTCGTCCACTCCCAGCGTCACGCCCCCTGGGCCGCCTGGCTGGAGGACCAGTTCCGGCGCGGCGGCATCCGCACCGAACTGCGCGCCCAGGACGCCTACTCCGGCGACCGGCCGGCCTCCGGCACGGCGCTGCTGTTCCTCTCCCCGGCGGACATGGACCACGCGGCGCTGGCCCAGCTCGCCGCGCTGTCCCACCCCGACGTCCGGATCGTCCTGGCCGACGAGCCCTTCCCGGACGCGGGCGCCGCCCACCACGAGCGCATCGACCTGCGCGGCACCGACGAGGACGAGGCCGTGCGGCGGCTGTACGCCGGCCTCGGCCTCGGCGCCCCGCCCCCGGCGGACGGCCCGCCCGGCGCGAGGTTCCCGCGGCTGCCCGCCGTCACCAACGTGGCCCCCCGCTACAGCGGCTTCGTCGGCAGGGACGACGTCCTCGGCGGTCTCCTGGAGCAGCTGCACACGGCCGGCCGGGACCACACCCCGCTGGTCGTGCACGCCGCGAGCGGCTGGGGCAAGAGCGAGACCGTACGGGAGCTGTGCCACCGCTTCGGCTCCGCCTACGACGTGGTGTGGTGGGTGCGCTCCTGGGAGATCCCCCGCGCCCGGCGCGGCCTGAACCGGCTCGCCGGCCGACTGGACCTGGTCACGACGGGAGACGGCGCCTCCCCGGCGCTGTTCGACCACCTCTCCCGCGCCGACACGCAGAGCTGGCTGCTCGTCTACGACGGGGCCGAATCCCCCGACGGGCTGCGGGAGCTGCTGCCCACCCCCCATGCCCGCGGGCACGTCCTCATCACCAGCCGCACCGCCCCCGCCGCGGGGGACATGGCGGCCTTCGCCCTGCCGCCCATGTCGCCCGCCGAATGCCGGGGCGTCCTCGGCGAACGGCTCGCGGAGATCGACGAGGAGCAGGCCCAGCGGGTCGGCCAGGTCCTGGGTTTCGTCCCGCTCGCCGTGCGCATCGCCGCCCTCTGCCTCGCCGAGCGCGCCGCGGCACACCGGCGCGACGACAGCATGAGCGACCAGACGGCCGCCCGCGCCGCCGTCGCACACCTCCTCGCCGAGTACCGCACGGCCCAGCAGGCGATGCTCGAACGGAACGAGGGCGCGGCCCCGCCCGTGGCGGTCATGGTGCGCGTCGCCCGGCAGACCGTGCTGCACACCCCGGGCGCCGCCGCCTGGCGCGCCGAGAGCCGCACCAGCGACGCCCTCGGCTGGCTGCTGAACGCGGCCTCGCTGCTCACCGGCCGGGGCATGGGACTCGAACTGCTGAGGTCGAGACGCATCCTCGCGGAGCTGGCACGCGACGACACCCGCGACTTCGTCACCCGCCGCCCCCCGGCCGACACCCGGCTGCCCGACGAGCACATGGTGAGCGTCGCCCTGTGGGCGCTGTCCCGGGTCGGGCTCATGGAGGTCGACTTCGACCGGCCCGACCAGCCCCTCGGGCAGCACCACGCCGTACGGGACGCCGTCCGCGACGCCATGGAACCGGACGAGCGCGCCCGCATCGAGGAGGTGCTGCGCGGCACCCTCGCCGAGTTCACCCCGGACGAGAACCGCGGTCTGTCCGCCGACTGGGCACGCGAGGTGTACTCGCTGCGTCTGTGGGAGGACGACCGCCCCCCTGTCCGGCGTTCCATGCTGCGCCATCTCAACGCCCTGAGCCAGCGCGGCGAGACCGCCGACCTGGCCCGGCTGCTCGACATCTCCGAGCGCGCGCGGGAGGCCTGGAGCCCGCGGGACGACGACCCGTCACCGGAGTATCTGCGCCTGCTCAACCTCACCGCCCGCGCCCACCGCCTCGACGGCGACTACGAACAGGCCCGCCAGCTCTCCGAACAGGCCCTGCGCGGCCACCGCAGACTGCTCGGCCCCCTGCACCCGAGGACGCTGCTGTCCGCCGACTCCTACGGCGCCGTGCTGCGCTCCCTCGGCAGGTTCTCCGACGCGCTCTTCCAGGCCCGGCCGGTGCTGGAGGGCCTGACGCTGCTGCTCGGACCGCAGCACCGCGCGACCGTGCAGGCCGAGCACAACCTCGCCTTCACGGAGGCGCTGAGCGGGCGGGCCGCCGACTCGCTGGCCCGGCTCCTCGCACGGTTCCGCTACCGCCAGGCCGTCGGCGGCGAGGACGACCCGGCCGTCTGGCGGTCCGCCGACCTGCTCGCCTGGGTCTACCGCACGCTGGGCCGCGACGCGGAGTCCCAGGACCTGCTGCGGCAGTGGCTGCACCGGCACGGCGACGTCGCGACCGGCACCCGGCTGAGCATCGAACTCGGCCTGGCCGTCAGCGAACGGCGCATCACCTACAACTCCGCCCGCTCGCACGAGCGGGTCTACGGCTACGAGAAGGCCCTGGAGCGCGACCGGCGGGTGCTCGCCGAAGCCACCGGCCGGTTCGGCGCCGACCACCTGGACACCCTGCGCTGCCGCTTCAGCCTCGCGGCCGACCTGCACGCGCTCGGCAAGCACGACGAGGCCGAACACGAGGCCCGCCAGTGCGGCCGCGCCCTGGAGAGCACCCTCGGTGCCTGGCACCCCTACGCCGGACTGTCCGGGGTCCGGCACGCGGTGTACCTGCGGGCCGCCGGCGCCGCCGACGAGGCAGAGGCCACCGGCAGGGCCGCCCTGAACCTCCTGGAGGACCGGCTCGGCGACAGCCACCCCTGGGTCTCCGCCGCCGAGAACTCCCTCGCGGCGACCCTGGCCGCGGCCGGGCGCGCGGACGAGGCGACCGGACTCGCCGAGCGTGCCCTGCGCCGTTTGCGGGACCTGGACATGGGGCATCGGCCCGATGGCCGGAGGGTGGGCGCGCACCACGCCTGGCTCACCTCCCGCACCGCCGCCCGCACGGCGCCGGCCAGGGACTTCGACATCGATCTGGAACTGCCCGGCATCTAGGGCCGGACACCGGCCCCGGCGCCCGGACGGTTCCTCGACGGAAAGGTGAGCGTACGTGGCAGCAGCCCCGCACCCGGAGACCGAGCTCTTCACCGAGTCCCACTGGTTCCCGGAGGGCCACGGCCGAATAACAGAGCTGTGCCAAGGGGCCTTCGCCGGCGTCCCCGCTCTCAGGTCGGTGTCCCACTACAGCAACGGAATCATCGACTTCGTCCTCCGCAGAAGCGACAGCGTCCCGCTGTCCAGCCTGGTCACCGTGGGCGGCGAGGACATCGCCAACGAGGCCCTGCCCGGCAGCCGGCTCCTGCTGTGCACCCAGGACCTGAACGCGCTGATGCGGCCCCTGGGCACCGGTGAGCTGATGCGCGTCGTGGTCGCCAACGCACGCGGCGGCCTGTGGGGCGGTCGGGTCAAGCCGGGGGAGTACCTGGCCGCGCTCACCGACACGCCCGGCGGGATGCCCGCCGCCGACGCGGCCATGAACACCCTCGTCTCCGTCATCCGCACCCGGGTGCACCACCTGCCCGACGAACTGCCCGGCGGCCTGACGGACCCTCCGGTCCCGCTGCCGGAGCACAAGGAGAAGCTGCGCATCGACTTCGGGACGGCGACGGCCGAGCACGAGAACCTGTCCGAAATGCGGCTGCGGGCCCTGTGGGGCGGCCACGTCAACACCATCGACCTGCACTACGCGGCCTTCTACCGGGACTGGAAACTCGTCTGCGCGGGCGACGTCTTCGAGAACGCCGAGCTCGGCCCGCGCTTCCTCGAGACCAGCGTGCGCTCACGCCGCACCGGGTACCGCGACCTCGCCCAGGGCCTGCGCGGACATCTCGCCCGGCTGACCGACGCGCTGCGGCTCGTGGTGCAGCCGCCCGCCGACCGCCTGGTCCTGGACGTCCAGGAGGGTGCCGTGTACGTGACCTGGCTGTCGCCGCGGGACTACGTCCTCGGGGTGACGCTGGACCAGCGTCAGGTCGCCCACGCGGAGAGCCGGCTGCACCAGCTGGCGGGCGCCCTGCGCGAGATCACGGAGACCGGACCGCACTGACCAGCCCGCCCCACACCTCGTCGGCGAGCGCCTCCACCGCACGCGCCGCGGTCGGCCGGTGCGCCGGTCCTGAACCGCCGAGGGACTGCACGGGCAGCACCTCGACCGCCGTCTCGTACTCCCGGCAGACCCGGCGCAGCCCCGCCCACTGCTCCTCGGACGCGCCGGGCGAGGCGGCACGGAACCAGGCGTCGGCGCCCGTACGGAACCTCTCCGTCAGCTGCCGGACCAGGGTGGCGCAGCCCAGCGCCGCCAGATCGGCCCGCCCCGCCCGAGGCGGCGGGCTCCCGTCCGCAGCACCGTCGGACGAACGGCCGGCCAGCCGTTCCACGGCCGAGTCGAGGAGCGAGAACACCTCCTCGAACCGGCCCTCGACCGGCTCCGGCAGTGCCGTGCGCGCCGGGCCGGGTGCCGCCGCGACCAGATCGCGCCGGGCCAGATCGCTCACCGTCCGGCGGAGCAGCCCCAGTTGGGAACTGTGCTCGCCGAGCGCACCGCGCAGCTCGTTGGTCAGCTCCGCGAGATCGGCCTCCTGGCGGAGATCCGTGAGCCGGGCGCGCAGCCGGTCCAGGGCCTCGTTCACGGCCCGCTCGAAGTCACCCGGGCGGTACAGCAGGGGCTGTGAGCCGAGCGAGCGCGCCAGCCGGTCCCGCATGGTCCGCGACACATGGCCGTTGACCACCAGCAGCACCTCGGCCCTGGCCGGTTCGAGTGCGCGGCGCAGCGCCCGGACGCGCGCGGTGATGCGCTCCTGGTCGTCCGCGACCAGCACCGACGGGGTGACCACGATCGCGATGTAGGAGTTCGGGAAGGGCTCCAGCCAGTACGCCACCTCCAGCGGCCCGTCGGCGGCCCCCCGTGCCGGGACCGGGTCGACCGAGGCGATGCGCCACTGCCCCAGGGCGAGCGCGTCGTGGATCGTGGAGAGCACCTGGTCCGCGGAGACGTTGTCGTGCAGATCGCGCACGGCCCGCAGCACGGTCGCGGCGGTCACCTCCCGGACCGCGCCGCCGCCGTCCTCGCTCAACTGCCAGGCGTGGTGGCAGGTCTTGAGGATCTCCCGGGGCACCCCGCCGGTGAGTTCCTGAAGGATCGCGACCGACTCGGAACCGAAGGGCGCGGGCCACCGCTCGACCGCGCCCTCGCCAGGGCCCGGACGGGCGCCCGAACCGATGTACTCGGCGACGAGATCCGCCGTCAGTTCCGCGGTGAAGCGGTTCGGCCACAGCTGCACCACCCGCTCGTGCAGGCTCGGGCGGAACGCGTTGAGCCCGCTCGGCGAGGTGCAGAACACCAGCAGCCCGCCCCGGCTCACATACACGTTGACCAGGCGCTCGAAGGCATCGACGAACGTACGCCGGGAGTCCTCCGGCCAGTCCAGCACCTTCTCCAGCGAGTCGATCAGCAGGACGTACGGCTTGCCGACCCGGCCGTGCAGGAAGCCCTGGACGGCCAGCGCGTCGAAGACCGGGTCGATGCCTGTGACGGCGTCCCTGATGCCGCGTTCCCTCAGCTGCGGGGCGGGCTCGTCACCGGTCAGCCACGCCCAGACCATCGAGGTGAACCGGGGGTCCTGCAGCAGGGCGAAAGCGGTGGCGAACCTCCGGTGCTCCGTGACCTCGCCGAGGGTGACCCGCAGATCGGCGTGCATCACCTCGGGGTCGTAGCGCAGGGCGGAGACCACCTTGTCGGGGTCCAGGACGCGGTCGCGCAGCCCGGTGGCGATGTCGTCGAGGGCGATGTCGCCGAGCGGGATGTCGTCCGGCCGGCCCGGCCGTGACTCGGAGCTCTGCTCGCCGACCCGGGACGCCGTCACATAGGCGTAGTAGTCGCGGACGAGTTCCTCGAACGCGGCCTTGCCCTCCGGGGTGTCGGCGGGGCCGCGCAGCCGGTCGCGGTACATGCGGCCGAAGTCCTGCACCGGTTCGTCGACGATCCACATGGCCGGGCCGTCCGGACGGGCGAGCCCGTTGCAGACCTCGCGGGCCGCGTGGCTCTTGCCCAGGCCGAACTCTCCCACCACGGCGATCGCCCGGCCCCGCCGCCCGCCCCGGGGCCGGTCCCGGAGGTAGTCGCGCACCAGCTCCTCGAGGTCCCCGAGGAACTGGGTGGAGACATGGGCGTTGCCCGAGTCGGCGGCCTCGACCGGTGCCTCACCCAGGTCCGCCGACGGGCCGAGCCGCACGACCGGCACCAGGGGGAAGGGGTTGCTGTACCAGGTGTCTGCGCTGCTTGCGGCCACGATGGCACTCCTTGCGGGTCCGGAGAGGCGCGGTCGGGGTGGCGGCGGGCATCAGCCGCCGGGGCGGGGCAGGATCGGCTCACGGAGCAGGGCGTCACGGCGGGCCCGCCGGCTCTCCCAGTGGGGTCTGAGCGCGTCGGCGTCGATCGGCCAGGGGTGCGGTGCGGTGCGCAGGGCGTTCGCCGCCGAGTGGAAGACCTTCCGCAGTTCGCGTACGTCGGAGGGCTTCCATTCGTCGTGTGCCGCCATCAGGGAACTCCTGTCGGGCTCGACCAGGCCGTGCGGTCCGCCACCGGCGGCGCGGGCGCTGTGGCTGAACCTCCAGATGTCCTCGGAGTCCAGCTCGCGCAGCGCGAGATGGGTGACCGCCGCCGATCCGCCGATGGCGGCGGCCACTTCCCGCGCCGTCTCCGCCGCGCCGTGGCTCACTTCGACGAAAAGTACGATCCTGGGGTGCGCGGGGCTCAGACAGGTGCGCAGAAACGCCGCCCGGAGATGGGCGTCGTTCCACCGGATGTGCGGGATCACGACGAAGAGCAGCGCGTTGTGCTGGATGAGCAGGTCGCTCATCTCGCTGTACGCCTGGAACGGGTCCTCCTCCGCGATGATCGCCTGCACCCGGGACTCGGAGAACTCGTGCAGCAGCAGCTTCTTGGCGATCTCGCGGCGTATGCGGGCGTTGATCAGCCGGGTCGGCGCGAACGACCGGCCGTCGGGGTCGACACTGATCCGGCGGCCGTCGTTGTCGAGCCCCGCGGTCGGGGCGAACAGCACGAGCGGGTTCCCGGCCGCCGGCGCCGCCGCCGTCACACGCCGGCGCGCCTCGTGGATGCACCGGTGGATGAGCGACGTCTTGCCCATGCCGGGCGGTCCGCTGACGACCACCACCCGGCCGTGCCCCGAGCTCGAGTCGAGGAGTTCGCCGAGGTCGGGCCAGTGCTCCTCGAAGCGGTCCAGTTCGTCACGGGAGTGGTCGACGTCGACCCACTGGTGCATGTGGTCCGGCTGCTTCCACGGCACCAGGGGGTGGTCGGCGCTGAGCGTGGCGGAACCGTTCGGGCTGTTGTCTCGGCCGTCGCCGTTGCCCGCGCCGTTCGATCCGTACGGTTTGCGCACTCCGTAGGGGTTCGCCCAGTCGGAGTTGGTCATCCGTGTTGCCCTCCGGCGCTTGTGGGACGGCCGCTGTGTCGTGATCCGCGTAGCCACCGGACGGGTGCGGGGCGCAGCAGATCCCCCACCTCCCGCGTCTGCCGGTCCAGGGTGGTGCGCACGGCGTCCGCCTCGGTCTTTCTGTCGTGCGGTTGCAGGAGTTCCCCGTCCCGGCTGCGCGGCAGTCTGTCCGCCAGGGGCAGGGAGTCGGCCAGCGCCCGGGCCGAAGCCCGGCGTGCGGCCGGACCGGGCACCAGGGCGAGGAGGCCGGTGAGCGTCGCCCGGGCCCGTGACACCTCGGCGTGGTCCGTCTCGGCCACCTGCTCGTACTCCGCGAGATACAGCCATGCGATCCTCCGGAATTCCAGCACGGCCGCCGTGAGTTGCCGGCCGTGCGTGCGCCGCTCCGCCGAGATCCGTTCCGTCTTCTGCCCGAGTACGGTGAGCACGGCGCCGGTCGCCAGCAGGAGCGCCCCGTCGGCGAACCCGCCCGACCCACCGCCGCCCTGGTCGGCGGACGCCCCCGGCGGCTCGCCCGCGGCGGCCATGACCGCGTCGCAGACCCGTGCGAAGTCGCCCGGGCGCTCGGCGGCCCAGTCGTCGAGCGACATCACACCGCCCTTGCGGCCGGGCACCCGTACGGCGTCCGCACCGCCGACCGGACCCGGAGCACGCCGCACCACACCGAGCCGCACCGCCGCGTCCCCGAGCTCGCCCCGGTGCTCGTCGGCGAGGCAGTACACCAGCCGGACATCGCTCCTGCCCGTGTCGGCGGCGGCCTGTCCGGCGGTCATGGTGAGGAGCGGCAGCGCGCCGAGCAGCAGGACGGGCGTCCAGCGCGGTCCCGTGCGGGGACGCCTGACACGGCTCCCTCTGCGCTCACCCATCCGGCCTCCCCGTTCCCCTGGCCGCGCCCCGTCCGGGCCGCCGCACATCATTCGGCTACGCGGAGGACCGCAGTCCGTCGGTCGCCGTCGGTGCCTCGCCCGCCCTGCCGTCGTCGGCCGCCGGATGCCGGGGGAGACGCCGCTGCCCGCCCGCGGGTTGCCGGTTCCCGCCGGAACGGCGGCGCGACCAGCAGCCGAACGCGATCTGTGCCCCGTAGTGCAGCAGGTTGACGGTCACCACGGCCGGGGCGACGATGCCCACCGTCTTCGGGAAGTCGCGTTCGAGGGTGAGGGCGAGCAGCACGGCCGTGAGTCCGTTCTGCTGGCCGATCCCCAGCAGGATCCGGTCCCTTCGGGACAGGCCGCGCACGAAGAGGGGCATCAGCAGCACGGCCACCACCGCCTGTGCGCCGAACGCCGAGGCGCCGAGCAGCACCCCCGGGCCCGGTGACACCCCCTGGGCGGCGAACAGGCCGAGCAGCGTGGTCGCGAGCAGGAAGGCGCTCGTGACCGCCCGCGCGAGCGGACGGGCGAACGCCCGCGTGCGGAGGAACAGTCCGGCCACCGCCACGGCGAGCATCAGCATGTTCGCCGCGGCCAGCACGAGCATGGCCACGACGAGCAGGGCGCCGAGCGGCGTCACGGGACGCCGGGGGCTGTCGAGTTCCCCGGGCTCTCCGGACTCGGCGGACTCCTTCCGGGCCCGCCGTGCCGGCCACAGCCTGCCGCCCGCCCACCACAGCGCCAGGGCACCGGCCAGGAGCAGCGCGTTGAACGCCAGTCCGAGGGCGTAGCCGCGGGCTCCGCCGCCCACCACCGACGGCGCGCCCGGGTGCCCAGCGGCCGTGTAGGCGTACCCGGCGACGTACAGCGTCAGCAGGACCGTCATCGGATCGTCGAAGGAGGCCCACGCCGTAAGCAGCGACCGGGCGCGCTGCGACATGTGCCCGTCCCTGCCGAGGGCGGCCACCGACAGCGGGTCGATCTGCGCGACGACGATGCCGAGTATCAGATACTCCGGGCGGTCGAAGGCCCAGACCATGACGCCCGAGACGATCGCCGCCTTGAGGACGACGCCCAGCGTGACCGCCGCCACCACACCGCGCAGATCACGGCGCAGATCGGCGAGGTCGATGCCGTACGTGCTGCCGTACAGGCCCACGGCCAGCAGCAGTCCGGTGGCGAAGACGTACCCGGTGGTGCCGACCAGGCGCGACGGGTCCGCCGCCAGACCGATCAGAATGCCCAGAACCAGAGCGCCCAGCGCCCAGAGCAGCACGACCGGAACCGCCGCCGGCGCCTTACGCCGCCGGGCACGGTCGCGTCGGGACGTCTCCACCCGCTCCCCCCCATCCCCCGGTGTTACGCCGCGAGCGTAGTCGGGCCGCCGGCACCTCGTGGGCCTTCCGGTACGGACGTGCAGCCGCGAGAGCAATCAAGCGTAGGCATCAATACTCGGACGGCGTAACGCCATTGCCAGCCGTTCCCTTGCACGATGCCCCATGTCGGCCGCCGGTGAACGCTCTTCACCCGTGGGGTGGAGCCACGGCGCCGGGGCCGGTGCGCCCCGCGTCCGCCCCGCCGCCCTCGGCGAGGCCCTCGGCGGCACCGCGTCCGTCGGCCGTGCGCCCCCGCCCCGGCCGTGAACCAGGACATGGCGTGGTCGAGGACGTCACCCACCCCCATGGGCGACGTCCTCGACCGCTCCCCCGGTGCCGGACTGTGGCTCAGGTGTCCGCTCGGCGCGCCGGTGCTGTCACCAGCACATCACCGCTGTCTCGCCGGAACCCCAGGCGGAGTACAGGCGTACGCGGACGTGGTAGCGGCGGCCCTTGACGAGCCGGGCGCTGATCGTGGCGTTCCGCGCGGTCCCTCCGTCGTCCTGCCCGGCGAGGTAGCGGGGCTCCCCGTCCCGCTCCTCGAAGACCACGACGACGGCGTCGCTGTCGCCGAAGGTGCCCAGCGTGTAGGTGCGGGTCTCCGGCGGGTCGACGACGAAGTCGGCCTGTTCGCCCGGGCCGAGACCGAGCGGCGCCGAGCGGAACGGCACCAGTTCGGACGGTCCCTCAGGATCCGCCGGCGGATACCAGCGGAGGACGAACTCCTTGTCGGCGGCGGACAGGGTGCCGGGCGGGTTCAGACCCGCGCGGTACTGCTCCGGCTCCAGGACCAGCCCCGACGCGAACGGATACTCCATGATCGACTGCGGGTCCCAGACGGAGCCGTTGACCTCGTCCGGGTCGAGCTTGCGCAGGATGTTGTAGTGCGTCCTCTCGCGGCTCCAGTGGTGGGGCGGGCCCGCCAGTTCGGCGTACACCGCCTCGTCGTCCCAGTGGATGCCGGCGAACGGGCTCTGGTGTTCGTGCAGCATGCCGAGCGCGTGCCCGATCTCGTGCAGGGCCGTCCCGTGCTCCCCGGGCGCGGTCAGGTCCCAGCCGAAGTTCATGGTGCGCTCGTGCCGGCCCGCCAGGAGCGCGTCACGGCCCACGGCCGACCAGGAGCCGTCGCCGAGCTGGAACCCGATGCGCAGTTCGGCCTCCGAGCGGTCGTCGACCTCGGCGAAGGAGATCCCGGTGCCGAGGTCCTGCCACTCCCGGAAGCACGTGCGCACCACGTCCCGCTGCTCTTCGGCGCCGGCCCATGACACGCGTCGCGTCATCCCCGTCCCCGGCACGGGGATGACGGACGCATCGCTGTCGCCGTCGAAGAACCAGTAGTGCAGAACAGTGCCGTTGACCCACATCCGCCGCCCGCCCACGAACGCGCTCAGTCGCTCGGCCGCCAGCCCCGGTGCGAAGGCGGGCGCCGGCGCCTGAGCCAGCGAGCAGTAGCGTGCGGTCATGGCCACAGCCTGCCCCGCGGGCCGTCCCGGGCGCCTGAGTCGGGGGCTACTCAAGTCGCCCTGTATCAGAAGTGAGTAGCCGCGCTCATGTCTGTGTGACGACTTACGAGCGGGACGCGACGCCCCTGGAGCTGCCCTGGCCGTTCGCCGGGCGGGAGGACGAACTGGAGCTGGTCCGCAGGTCCCTGACCGGCGGACGCCGCGGCATCGTGGTGACGGGCCCGGCGGGCTGCGGCAAGACCCGCCTGGTCACCGAGGCGGTCCGCGGCACCGACTGCGCCCGGGCGGCCGGTACGCCCGAGAGCCGCGCCCTTCCCTTCGCCGCGTTCGCCCATCTGCTGCCCGAGACGGTCACCCTGCACCGCGCGGTCCAACTCCTGGCCGGCGTACGCACGTTGGTCGTGGACGACGCGCACCTCCTCGACGACGCCTCCGCCGCCCTGGTCCACCAACTCGCGGTGCACGGCCGCACCCGTCTGCTGGTCGTCGCCACGGACGGCACCCCGGTGCCCGGCGCGATCTCCCGGCTGTGGACCGGGGAGCTCCTGCCGCGCCTCACCCTGAAGCCGCCGGCCCAGGAGGAGATCGAGCGGCTCCTCACGGCCGGCGCCGGCCCCCTCGATCCGCTCACCGTCGGCCGGCTGCACCGGCTGAGCCAGGGCGATCTGCGGCTGCTGCGCGACCTGCTGGGCGCGGTGCGGGGGCGGCTCATCCAGGTCCCGGGCACCGGGGAACGCGCATGGCGGGGCCCGGTGCCGCTGACCACGGCCGTGCGTGAGCGCACCGCCCCCGTCCTCGGCCGCACCAGCCCTCGCGAACGCGAGACCCTGGACCGCCTCGCCTTCGCCGAACCCCTGCCGCTGCGTCCTGACGACGCGGACATCGCGGCCCTCGAAGTCCTGGAGTCCGACGGCCTGGTCCGCGTCGACGACGCGGGCACCGTCCGCCTCGCGCACCCCCTGCACGGCCCGGTGCTCAGGGCCGCGGCCGGCCGGCTGCGGGCACGCCGGCTGGCCCGGACACCGGACGTGTACGCCGCCGCCCTCGACGCCGAGTCGGCCGCACTGGCGCACCGGATCGACCGGGACGACGTACGGCCGTTGCCCACGCCGGTGGGGGAGTGGCTGGTCGCCGAGGGCGGCCCGCTGCCGTGCGGATACGCCGCCGTACGCGCCCGGTTCGCCCGGCTGCGCGGGGAGTCGCGGGAGGCGGCGGCCTGGGCGAGGGAGGGACTGCGCAGCGCACCCTCGGACGTGTCGTGCCAGGACGAACTCGACCGTGCCGCCGCCCTGTTGGGCGAACCTCCGGTCGACATCGGGGGCGACCTCGACACCGTCCTCGCGAACCTCGCCGACCCCTACGACGCCGTCCGCCTCGGCGCCCCCGAGAAGGTCATCGACCGGCTCACCGGTGTGTTCGCCCGGCACGCCGACGCGCTCACCCGCGCCGACGGCCCGGCCCTGGACGAGGTCGCCGAGGAGCTGGAGAGGCGCGGCTTCACGCTGTTCGCCGCCGAGGCGCACGCCCAGGCCGTGGGGACACACCGCGATCCCCGTGCCGCCCGGCACTCCCGCACCCGGGCCGTTGCCCTGGCCAGTCGCTGCCAGGGCGCCCGCACGCCGGCGCTGTCCGGGCTGGTCCTCGGCGAACTCACCACCCGGCAGCGGCAGATCGTCACCCTCGCGGCGGCGGGCCTGAGCAACCGGCAGATCGCGGAACGCCTCACCCTGTCGATCCGCACCGTCGGCAACCACCTGTACAGCGCCTACGCACGGCTCGGCACGAGCGACCGCGGCGCCCTGCCGTGGCTGACCGAGGAGCCGGAGGCCCAGCCGGCCTGAGCCGCACCCAGGAGACCGGCGGCCTGACCCGCACAGGGGACGGGTCAGGCCGCCCCTCAGGCCCCCTAGCCCGCCCCTCAGGCCGCCCCGAACGCCGAGAAGGCCCACCCCGTGGCCTGGTGCAGCGCGTCGCCCGGCAGGGCGGCCCGGGCGTCGCGCAGCGCCTCCGCCAGGGACAGCCCTGCGTCGAGGCCCTTGTGCAGCGCCAGCATCAGCGGCACCACCGCGGCGTCGTTGACGGGCGCGCTGCACGCCACCACCCCGGCCGTGCCCAGCGGCAGCAACGCGGTGACCAGGCCGAGCAGTTCGTCGGCACCGACGGACGCGAGGCGGGCGGTGTCGCAGCAGGACAGGATGATCCGGTACGGGCTGCGGGCCAGACGCTCGAAGTCGTGCACGACGATCGGCCCGTCGGCCATCCGCAGGGAGGAGAACAGCGGGCTGTCCGCGCGGAACGTGCCGTGCGCGGCGATATGCGCCAGCGCCGCCCCGTCCAGCTCCTCCAGCACGCGCGGCACTCGCGCCTCGCCGTCCTCCAGGACCGTCGCGCAGCCGTACCGGCCGGCCAGCTCGGGCACCTCGGCTCCGCCGGTCGCCAGACCAGGGCCGCGTACCAGCACATGGCAGCCGTCCGGCGGCGGCGCGGTCTCCCCGGCACGCAGCCAACTGCCCGCCGACGGCGACACACTGAGTACCCGCTCCCGCAGCGACGGCAGCAGCGCCCACGGCACCCGGTGCAGCCGCCCCGGCGGCACGACCACCACCGGGCCGCCGCCCAGCTGCGCCGCCGCCGGGCCGAGCAGCAGCTCCTCCAGCCGCCGCC
Source organism: Streptomyces sp. NPDC055506 (assembly GCF_053643595.1). Classification (NCBI taxonomy): domain Bacteria; kingdom Bacillati; phylum Actinomycetota; class Actinomycetes; order Kitasatosporales; family Streptomycetaceae; genus Streptomyces; species Streptomyces sp. NPDC055506. The sequence goes on from NZ_JBSHKH010000014.1 coordinate 49,148, forward strand.
CGGCCGCCTCCACCACCGGAAGACGCGCCTCGGCCCCGGGATGCGCCAGCCGCCGCAGCCCGGCCTGCACGTGCTCCGCCTCCGTCACCGCCTCGGCCAGCAGCCCGGCCTGGAACCTGCGCACCCGCCCCTGCCCGCACAGCAGCACCTGCACCCGTCCGTCGAGCACGGCGAGTTCCACCAGCCGTACCTCGTCGCCCAGCCGCTCCAGCAGCCGGCCGACGTCGAAGCGGTCCCCGCCCCCGGGCGCCTCACCCCGCATGTGCAGGGTCCGGGACCGGATCTCCCGCTCCAGGCGGCGCTGTTCACGCTCCAGCGCCGGCACCGGCCGGCCCTCCATCCGGGCGGCCTCCGCACGGGAGGCGATCTCGCGGAACGCGGTCATGCCGCTGAGCAGCTCCGGATCGGCGGGCGGCCGGGTCGGCGCCGTGGACAGCACGGTGGCCCGCCAGCGCTCGCTCCACACCAGCAGCCGCCGCGGCCCGCCCGAGACCAGAGACGCCCGCTGGGCGAGCGCGGCCAGCTCCGCGCCTTGCTCGGTGGCGCGCGCCCTGAGCTCGGACGCGCCCAGCGTCATCCGGTGGTCGTCCAGCACGTCCAGACCCCGCCGGCACGCCTCCAGCACACCCCGGGCCGACCCGGCGGCCCGCGCCCGCAGCGCCTGCGCCGCCCAGCCCGTCATCCGCGCCAGCGGCGGCCCGCCACGCCTGCTGCGGGCGGCGACGGCCAGATGCCGCTCGGCGTCCGCCGTCCAGCCCAGGCCCAGCGCGATCCGGCCCGCCAGCAGCGACGCCTCCGGCGCGGCCGGGGCCCCGAACGAGGCCAGCTTCTCCGCCACCGCGGCGGCGTCGGCGACCAGCCGGCCCGAACCGCGCCCGGCCGCGTGCCGCGCCTCGATCAGCACCAGCCGGGCGTGCGTCTCCCACCAGGTGCGCCGTTGCCCGGCGAACAGCCGTACCGCGAGGGCGGCACGGGCGATCGCGGTGTGCGGGTCCCCGGCCAGCCGGGCGGCCCGCGCGGCGGCCAGCAGCAGCTCCGCCTTGCGCGTGGACTGCCCGCCGATCCCGTCGAGCTTCCTGATCGCCGCGTCGGCCTCGGCCAGCGCCTCGGGAGCGAGCCCGGCCGCCATCAGCACCTCGCAGCGCCGGATGTTCAGCATGAACGTCGGCGTGCCGAGCCGGGCGTACCGCTCCTCCGCCTCGTCGAGCAGCCGCAGCGCCACCGGTACGTCACCCGACCGGAACGCGGCGAGCCCCCGGCTCTCCACCGCGTCGGCCTTGTCGTGCTCCTGGCCGGTGGTGTCCCACAGCGCCTCGGCCGCGGTGAAGTCCGCCTCGGCCCGCTCCACCGCCCCCAGCGCCAGATGCACGGTCGCCCGCAGGGTCAGCGCCCGCGCCGTCCAGATCACGTCCTCCGCCTGCCGCAGCACCGGAACCGCCCGGCGTACGTCGTCCAGGGCCTCGCGATGCCGGCCGAGCACCCACCACACGTACGCCCGCCGGTACAGCACCCGCGCCCGCGTGTGCCCGCCGCCCCGCGCGACGCCCCGCTCGAACGCGGCCAGGCCCTCCCGGGTGCGGCCCGCGTGCACCAGCGCCACGCCCAGCGTGGCCAGCACATCCGCCTCCCGGTCGGCCGAGTCCGCGCGCGCCGCGAAGTCCCGGGCGCGCCGCAGATGGTTCAGCGCGAGCCGCAGATCACCGAAGTCCCGCTGCCAGATGCCGATCACCTGATGGGCGACGGAGGCGTGCAGCGGGTCGGGATCGGCGTCGAGCAGCGCCCGGGCCCTCGCGAGAGCCTCGCCCGGATCGGCGAACACCATCGGCAGCAGTGCCGCCACCGAGTCGTTTCCCGCTGTCACTCCTCGGATGGTAGTGGCCCCCGACCACACCACACAGGTCCGGCGCTGTATCAAATGACCGCACTGCGGCTCATGTCGAGGAGGATCGGCGCGTACCGACGACCGCTCCGCCGTACCGACCGACGCCGTCGCCCAGTGGGAGGACCCGCCATGGCACCTCAGCGATTCCACGAACAGTTCGACCAGATCCAGCGCTCCATGCCGGACGTCCCCCTCGCGATGGGCCCGGACGACGCGGCCGAGTTCATGTACGAGAAGGGCGTCGTCCTCGTCCGCGAGGGCGAGGAGGCCGGCATCGTCGAGGACACCGTACGGGCGCACTTCACCGCGGCACCCGACCTCGACCAGGACCAGGTCCGCCGGGCCGGCCCGCGGACCAACCGCAGCGGCATCACCCGGATCCGGGTCGGCGACCCCGGTGAGGGCGGCCGGGAAGCCGACCGGGCCGTCGCACAGGCGCTGCGCTCCGTGCGCGAGAGGGAGGACCGGGCCGGGCACCGGATGGCCGCCCGCAACCATGTCGTCCACATCGCGGTCAACGCCTGCCCCGGCGACGAACCGGTCCCCGTCCCGCTCAGCGAGCCGCTCAACCCGGCGCCCGCCGACACGGCGTACGACACGGACACCGCCGTCGGTGTCCTCGTCGTCGACACCGGGCTGATGAAGGACTACCGCTCCTGCGGCCTGCTGTCCCACACCGGCGGCGACGCCCAGGTCCAGGAGTGCGACGACCGGGGCATCCTCCAGCAGTACGTCGGCCACGGCACGTTCATCGCCGGGCTCGTCGCCGCCGTCGCGCCCAACACCGACATCACCGTGCGCGGCAGCCTCAACGACGCGGGCGCCATCCTGGAATCCGAATTCGGTGAGAAGCTCTTCGAGGCCGTCGACGCCGGCGGCTGGCCCGATGTCCTCAGCCTCTCCGCCGGCACCTCCAACGGCCGCACCGACGGCCTGCTCGGCGTGGAGAACTTCATGCGGGAACTGCGCGAGCAGCGCACCCTGCTGGTCGCCGCCGCGGGCAACAACGGCAGCGCCACGCCCTTCTGGCCCGCCGCCTACGCCGACCTGCCCGGCTGGGAGGACTCCGTGCTGTCGGTCGGAGCCCTGCGCAGCGACGGCGAGTTCGGCGCCTGCTTCACCAACCACGGCCCCTGGGTACGGGTCTACGCTCCCGGCGAGCGCCTCACCAGTGCCCTCACCGGCTTCGAGACCCCCGTCCCGTACGTGTACCAGCACTCCACGTACGACTCCTGCCGCTACGGCTTCCGCTACGGCTGCACTTGCCGGCACCCCCGCCACACCGGAGTGCTGAGCGACGAGAACGCCGCCGCGAAGCCGGACCAGGTGATGTTCGAGGGGTACGCGCAGTGGAGCGGCACGTCCTTCGCCACCCCCGTGACCGCGGGCATGGTCGCCGCCCATATGACGGCGCACAAGGAGACCGACCCGCGCGCGGCCCGGCGGCAACTGCTCGCCGCCAACACCGGGGTCGCCGAAGTGCGCGGGGCGCACGTTGCCGCGCTGCGTCCGCCCACCTGGCGCCCGGTCCCGGTCGTGCGCCTGGTCCCCGGCTCGTGAGGGCCGAAGCCGCCCCCTCCACGGCGTACCATGACCTGCCGTACTCGAGGGGTGGGGCTGCCGTGGACCGTACTGATGCCGGCGCGCTCGTCCAGGCAGCCGCCGACGGCGACGCGGCGGCCTGGAAGGCGCTCGTGGAGGGGCTGAGCCCGCTGGTCTGGTCCGTGGTGCGGGCCCACCGGCTCTCCGACGCGGACGCCCACGAGGTCTACCAGACCGCGTGGTTCCGCTTCGCCCAGCACCTCGGGCGGATCCGCGAACCCGGCAAGGCGGGCGCCTGGCTGGCGAGCACGGCGCGCAACGAGTGCCTGAAGGTCATCCGGAGTTCGCAACGGCTGACCCTGACGGACGATCCACAGCTCCTGGACCGGGTCAGCGAGGAGGGCACGCCGGAACAGTCGCTGCTCGACTCCGAGGAGGCCGCCGCCCAGAGCGAACGCGTACGGCGGCTGTGGCAGGAGTTCGAGGAACTGGGCGAGCGGTGCAGGCAGTTGCTGCGCGTGCTGATGGCCACGCCGCCGCCCAGCTATCAGGACGTGTCCGCCGCGCTCGGTATCGCGGTGGGCAGCATCGGGCCGCTGCGCCAGCGCTGTCTGCGGCGTCTGCGGGCCCGGCTCGAGGCACGGGGGGCGATATGAGCGACCTGAACGGCATGAGCGACGACGACGCGTTCGACGAGGACGGCTGGGAGGACGAGGAGTTCGACACCGGGCTGCTGGAGGAGGAGCTGCGGCAGGCCGCCGCCGTCCTGGACCCGGTGCCCGCCGAGCTGCAGCAGATCGCCGTCGACGCGTACGCGCTGCACGACCTCGACGCCCGGATCGCCGAGCTGACCTTCGACTCGCTGGTCGACGCCCTCCCGGTCCGGGGCGTCACCGACGCGCCCCGGATGCTGACCTTCCGGGCGGGCGAGGTGACCGTCGACGTCGAGGTGACCACGCAGGGGCTGCTGGGACAGGTGCTGCCACCGCAGCCGGCCCGGATCGAGGTCCTGGGCGGCCCGCGCCCCGGCGCCCCGCTCATGGCCGACGACCTGGGCCGCTTCACCGGCGACGCACCGCACTCCGGCCCATTCGCGCTACGGCTGCGGACCGGCGGGGACGTGGTGGTGACGGAGTGGCTGCGGGCCTAGGCCCCGGCCACCCGGCTGCGGGCGCGCCCGGTCACCAGGTGCACGGCAGCGTCCGCGGTCCCCGGATCATCGTCCTGCGCCGCCACTCGACCTGGTCGGCGGGGACCGCGAGGCGCAGGCCCGGGAGCCGGTCCAGCAGGGTGCCGAGCAGGAGTTCGGTCTGGAGGCGGGCCAGGACGGCGCCGGTGCAGTAGTGCGGTCCGTTGCCGAGGGCCAGGTGCGGGTTGGGGGCGCGGCCGGGGTCGATCCGGTCCGGCTCGGGGAAGACGTCCGGGTCGCGGTTGGCCGCGAGGTAGGAGACATACACCGGGTCGCCCGCGCGGATGCGGTGTCCGCGCAGGTCGACGTCCTCCAGGGCGATCCGCGCCAGGCCCACGGAGCTGCGGTGCGGAATCCAGCGCAGCAACTCGTCCAGCAGCGCGTCCCGTCCCTCGGGCCGCTCCCGCCACCACTGCCGCAACTCGGGCCGGGTGAGCAGCAGACAGAGCATCTGCCCGCAGTTGTGGGTGACGGCCTCGCCGCCGATCTGCAGCGGACCGGCCAGGCCGACGGCCTCCGTCTCGCTGAGGTCGCCACGCGCCACGGCGGCGCCGAGCAGGGAGTACACGTCCTCGCCGGCGCTGTCCGCGCGGGAGCGGATCGTCTCCGTGATCCATCCGTACAGACTGTTCTTGGCCCGGTCGGCGGCCTCGGCCCCGCCCGAGGTGGAGATGATCTGCCGGGTCCAGGTGTGCACCCGTTCCCGGTCGGCGGCCGGCACGCCCATCACCTCGCTGACCACGGTGATCGGGAACGGTTCGAGCACCCGCTCGATCAGCTCGGCCGGCGGCCCGTCCCGTACGACCCCTTCCACCAGTTCGTCGAGCATCTCCTGCGCACGGGGCCGCAGCCGCTTCATCGCACTGACGGTGAAGGCCCCGGCGACCGCCTTGCGCAGCCGGTTGTGGTCGGGCTGGTCGGCGAAGGCCAGCGAACCGGGCCGCGGTTTGAAGTGCGGTGCCATCCGCGTCACTTGACGTCCGGTCACCTCCGCGCGGCTGAACCGCGGGTCGTTGGTGATCAGCTTCACGTCGTCGTGGCGGGTGGCCAGCCATGCCCACCCCTCGCCGAACGGCAGCCGGATCCTGGTCAGCGGCCCCTCGCGCATCAGCTCCGCGAGGACCGGGTCGAACTCCGTCCCGTCCAGGTCGAGGGCGGGCCAGTCCCGTACCGGGGGCGGTTCCTGGCCGGTCAGCGTGGTGGTCTCCTCCGTCATGCACCCACCTTCGTCGCGCCCCCGCCGCTTGTCGCGCGGGAGTGCTCCAGCCGGTGGCGTCCGGCGTTCAGCGGGACACGGCGTCGACGAGACGGGCCAGCGCGCCGGCCGGCCGCTCCAGTCCGGCCCCGGCGGGACCGCCCGGCTCGGTCATGTAGGTGTCGCGGCGGATCTCCACCATGAGCGCGCCGACCTCGGGCCGCCTCCCGTAGAACTCCAGGGGGACGTAGGTCCCGCTGAACGGGCTGTCGAGCCCTGTCTCCCCGAACGCCTCCCGGGCGGCGTCCAGGAGGCCCGGCGAGGTGTGGAACGGGTCGGTGCCGAGGCACACCGCCGGCCGGGGTCCGTCTCCGTGCAGTTCGTACGGCAGCCTCCGGCTCGGGTAGGAGTGCACGTCGATGATCACGGCCCGCCCGGTGGCCGCCAGCCGGTCCGCCACGGCCTGGGTCATCGCCCGCGCGTACGGCCGGAAGTACCGCTCGAGGAGCGGCTCGGGATCGAGACCCTCGGGCCGCAGTACCTCGCCGTGCGTGGTCCGCGTGTACACCGCGCCCATACCGACGGCCCGCATCTCCTCCCGCTCGTCGGGAAACCGCTCGGGGTCGACGACCAGCCGCGACAGCCGGTTGACGAACCGCCAGGGCGTCACCTCCGCGAGCCCGGCCGCCGCCTCGGCGATCGCCGCCGTGTGCGCGTCGGTGATGTGGTCGAGCTCCCGCTCCAGCTCCTCGTCACCGAGCACGATGCCCGCGCGTACGTCCTCGGGTATCTCCCGCGCGGAGTGCGGGACATGCAGGATCACGGGAGAGCGGCCGTCCCCGGCCCGCAGCTCGAAGGGGTGCGTATCGGTCATGGGGCGGCTCCAGGGGCGTGGTCAGTGGCGTGCGGCAAGGTCACCCACGCAGAACTCCGCCCCGGCCGGGCAGTGTGCCGGCCGGGGCGGAGTCAGTGGATCCCTGCGGGTCCGGGCGTCAGGCCAGGGACGCCAGGGTCTCGTTCCAGGTGGTGGACGGACGCATGGCCTGGGCGGCCTTCTCCGGGTCGGGCTGGTAGTAGCCGCCGATGTCGACCGGCTTGCCCTGGGCGGCGATCAGCTCGTCGACGATCTTCTGCTCGTTGGCCGTGAGCGTCTCGGCGAGCGGGGCGAAGGCCTTCGCCAGGTCCGCGTCGTCGGTCTGCTTGGCCAGCTCCTGCGCCCAGTACAGGGACAGGTAGAAGTGGCTGCCGCGGTTGTCGATGCCGCCGACGCGCCGGGTCGGGGACTTGTCCTCGTTGAGGAAGGTCGCCGTGGCTCGGTCGAGCGTGTCGGCCAGGACCTGGGCGCGGGCGTTGCCCGTGACCTTCGCGAACTGCTCAAGGGACGGCACCAGGGCGAAGAACTCACCCAGGCTGTCCCAGCGCAGGTAGTTCTCCCTGACCAGCTGCTGGACGTGCTTCGGGGCGGAGCCGCCGGCGCCCGTCTCGAAGAGGCCGCCGCCCGCCATCAGCGGGACGACCGACAGCATCTTGGCGCTGGTGCCCAGCTCCAGGATCGGGAACAGGTCGGTCAGGTAGTCACGCAGGACGTTGCCCGTCACCGAGATGGTGTTCTCGCCGCGGCGGATGCGCTCCACCGACAGCTTCGTCGCCTCGACGGGGGACAGGATCCGGATGTCCAGGCCCTCGGTGTCGTGCTCGGCGAGGTAGGCGTGGACCTTGGCGATCAGGTTGGCGTCGTGGGCGCGGGTCTCGTCCAGCCAGAACACCGCCGGGTCACCGGTGGCGCGGGCACGGGTGACGGCCAGCTTCACCCAGTCCTTGATCGGCGCGTCCTTGGTCTGGCAGGCGCGGAAGATGTCACCGGCCGAGACGGTCTGCTCGATGAGCGCGGTGCCGTTCTGGTCGACCAGCCGGACCGTGCCCGTGACGGGGACCTCGAAGGTCTTGTCGTGGGAGCCGTACTCCTCGGCCTTCTGCGCCATCAGGCCGACGTTCGGCACCGAACCCATGGTGGACGGGTCGTAGGCGCCGTTGGCCCGGCAGTCGTCGATCACGGCCTGGTAGACACCCGCGTAGGAGGAGTCCGGCAGGACCGCGAGGGTGTCGGCCTCCTCGCCGTCCGGGCCCCACATGTGGCCGGAGGTGCGGATCATGGCCGGCATGGAGGCGTCGACGATGACGTCCGACGGGACGTGCAGGTTCGAGATGCCCTTGTCGGAGTCGACCATCGCCAGCTCCGGGCCCTCGGCGAGCTCGGCGTCGAAGGACGCCTTGATCTCGGCGCCCTCGGGCAGGCCCTCCAGGCCCTTGTAGATGCCGCCCAGACCGTCGTTCGGGGTCAGGCCGGCCGCGGCGAGCTTGTCGCCGTACTGCGCGAAGGTCTTCGGGAAGAAGGCGCGCACCACGTGGCCGAAGACGATCGGGTCGGAGACCTTCATCATCGTCGCCTTCAGGTGCACCGAGAACAGCACGCCCTGGGCCTTGGCCTCGGCGACCTGCGCGGTCAGGAACTCGCGCAGCGCGGCGACCCGCATCACGGAGGCGTCGACGACCTCACCGGCGAGCACCGGTACGGACTCGCGCAGCACGGTGGTGGAGCCGTCGTCGCCGACGAGCTCGATGCGCAGCGCGCCGTCCTCGGCGATCACCACGGACTTCTCGGTGGAGCGGAAGTCGTTCTGGCCCATGGTCGCCACATTGGTCTTGGACTCGGAGGTCCAGGCGCCCATGCGGTGCGGGTGCGACTTGGCGTAGTTCTTCACCGAGGCGGGGGCGCGCCGGTCGGAGTTGCCCTCACGCAGGACCGGGTTCACGGCGGAGCCCTTGACCTTGTCGTAGCGGGCGCCGATCTCGCGCTCCTCGTCGGTCTTCGGGTCGTCCGGGTAGTCCGGCAGCGCGTAGCCCTGGCCCTGCAGCTCGGCGATCGCGGCCTTGAGCTGCGGGATGGACGCCGAGATGTTCGGCAGCTTGATGATGTTGGCGGCGGGCGTCTTGGCCAGCTCGCCGAGCTCCGCGAGGGCGTCCGGGACGCGCTGGTCCTCGGTGAGGTACTCCGGGAACACGGCGATGATGCGCCCGGCCAGCGAGATGTCGCGGGTCTCCACGGCGACACCCGCCTGCGAGGCGTACGCCCGGACCACCGGCAGGAAGGAATACGTCGCCAGTGCGGGGGCCTCGTCAGTGTGCGTATAGATGATGGTCGAGTCAGTCACCGGGTGCTCCGCTCCACGTCTGCAACATTGCTCGACATCAAGATATCTCGTGACCGGCCTCGTCTCGACAGGGGTCCGCCGCCAGTTTCGGGCAACCGATCGGCCCGCTCCTTTGTCATGGAGAGAGATCACTCACTCCATGCCACGGCCGGACCTGACCACCCGGCCGTCCGAGCGAAAGCGGACCATGAGATATCGCACCAGAGTGACGGCCCCCGCGGCCGCGCTGATCGGCACGGCGGCGGCACTCACCACGGGGATCCCGGCCCAGGCGGCCCCCGGAACCGGCGCCACCCCGGGCGCCGAGACCCTGGGTGACCCCGTCTACCCCGCCCTCGGCAATGCCGGATACCGCGTCTCGGCCTACCACCTCGACTTCGCCTACGACGCCACGACCAGGCTCGTCGAGGCCACCGCGACCCTGACCATCCGCACCACCCAGGCTCTGAGCCGCTTCTCCCTGGACGCGCGCGGCCTGGACATACGCTCCGTCCGGGTCGGCGGCCGCACGGCCGCCTTCGAGCAGGTGGCCGAAAAGCTGCGGATCACCCCCGCCCGTGAGCTCGCGGCGAAGGCCCGGGTCACCGTGTGCGTGGCCTACGGCGCCGACCCGCGCCGGACCCCGCCACCCGCCGGCGGCTGGGTGGCCACCCCGGACGGATTCGCGGTGTGCTGCCAGCCGGACCTGGCGCACACCGTCTTCCCCTGCAACGACCACCCCTCCGACAAGGCCGACTTCACCTTCCGCCTCACCGTGCCCGGGGGACTGCGGGGCGTCGCGAGCGGGCGGCTGGTGCGCACCGAGCGGCTGAGCGGCGACCGGACGGCGTACACGTACCGCTCCCGCTCGCCGATCGCCACCGAGGTGGTGCAGATCACCGTCGGCGACTATGTGATCAAGGACCGGCAGGGCCCGCACGGCCTGCCGCTGCGGGACGTCGTCCCCACCGCCCGCGCCGCCGCCCTGGAGCCCGCCCTTGCGCTCACCCCGGCCCTGGTGGACTGGGTCGAGCGGCGGCTCGGGGCGTACCCCTTCGAGACGTACGGCCTGCTGCCGTGCAACTCGGACGACCCGAACGCCTTCGACTTCACCGGCCTGGAGACGCAGACCCTCACCCTCTACAAGCCGAACTACCTCCTCCAGGAGGAGAGCAAGATCGGCTCGCACATGATGCACGAGCTGGTCCACTCCTACTTCGGCAACAGCGTCAGCCCCGCCACCTGGGCCGACCTGTGGCTGAACGAGGGCCACGCCGACTTCTACGGGCTGCTGTACCGCTACGAGCGCGGCTGGCCCGACTCCAAGGGCATGACCACCATGGAAGCCCGGATGAAGGACACCTACGCCCTCGGTGACCAGTGGCGCCACACCTCCGGGCCGGTCGCGGCCCCGAACGCGGCCAACCTCTTCGACAGCCAGCGCTACCTCGGCGGCGTGCTCGTGCTGTACGCGCTGCGCCAGCAGGTCGGCGAGGCGGCCTTCACGGCCCTGGAGCGCATCTTCCTGGAGCGCTACCGCGACTCCTCGGCCTCGACGGAGGACTACATCGCCGTCGCCTCGGAGGTCTCGGGCCAGGACCTGACCGGCTTCCTGCGGGACTGGCTGTACGGCACGAAGACGCCCCGGATGCCGGGTCACCCGGACTGGACCGTGACGCCGGTGAAGCCGTCCCTCACGGCTCCGCGGAACCGGAGGGACAGCGGGCACCACGACAACTCGGCGACCTTGTAGCGCCCTAGTCGAGCCGGGCGGACGTCATGTCGCCCGGCTCGAACTCGCCGGTCCGCTGCTGCGGGATGACGGCCGCGCCCTGCTGGAGCGCCACGGTGCGGGCCGGGGCGGGGATACGGATGCCCTCCGCGCGGTAGCGCTTGTGCAGGCGCTTGATGAACTCGTGCTTGATCCGGTACTGGTCGCTGAACTCGCCGACGCCCAGGATGACGGTGAAACCGATGCGGGAGTCGCCGAAGGTGTGGAACCGGATGATGGGCTCGTGGTCCGGCACGGCGCCGTCCACCTCGGTCATCGTCTCCGCGATGACCTCGTTGGTCACGCGCTCCACGTGCTCCAGGTCGCTGTCGTAGGCCACCCCGACCTGCACCAGGATGGTCAGCTGCTCCTCGGGGCGCATGAAGTTGGTCATGTTCGCCTGTGCGAGCTGACCGTTGGGGAGCACGATGAGGTTGTTGGACAGGTTGCGGATCGTCGTCTGCCGCCAGTTGATGTCCTCGACGTAGCCTTCCTCGCCGCTGCTGAGCTTGATGTAGTCGCCGGGCTGGACGGTCTTGGAGGCGAGGATGTGGATGCCCGCGAAGAGGTTGGCGAGCGTGTCCTGAAGCGCCAGCGCGACCGCGAGACCACCGACGCCCAGGGCGGTGAGCAGCGGGGCTATGGAGATGCCCAGGGTCTGGAGCACCACCAGGAAGCCGATCGCGAGGACCAGGATCCGGGTGATGTTGACGAAGATCGTGGCCGATCCGGCGACCCCGGAGCGGGACTGGGTGACCGTGCGCACCAGGCCGGTCACCACCCGGGCCGCCGACACCGTCGCGACGAAGATGAGCAGCACGGTCAGCACCTGGTTGGTGTGGTGCTGCACCGTCCGGGTCAGCGGCAGTACCGCCGCCGCGCCCGCCGCGCCGCCCACGACCGCGGCCCACGGCACCACGGCCCGCAGCGCGTGCACGATGACGTCGTCCCCGCTCCAGCGGGTGCGGTCGGCGTGCCCGCCCAGCCAGCGCAGCAGGATGCGCAGCGCGAAGGCCGCCAGCAGGCCCGAGGCCAGGGCGATGCCCGCGAAGACCAGATCGTCCACCGTGAGTTCCCGGTTCACCGGTCACCTCCGGGGTCAAGAACAGCGGCGAACGCCGTCGTCGACGGCCGGATGTGAAGTCTCGTCACGTAGTCACCTGCTCGTTTTCGGGGAAGTCCGGTCGCGCCCGACCACCCTGACCCGGGGTCGGCGCAATCGTTCATCCTGCCGCATCCCGTAAGGGGTTTCGTACCGGAGACGGGGGTGAGCGGGGGGTGAGTTACTGCACATGACGCGCCGTCGCGCGCGCCGGATCCGCCTGGCTTGCGTCCGTGTCGTTCACAAGTCTGTGAAGGACCCGTGCCGGCCCGCGCCGGAGGCGAAGCGGGCGGCGCCCTCGATGCTCTCGGCCAGCACACCCGCGCCGTGCCTGAACTCGCTGCTGAGCGCGGCCGGCTCGTCCAGGCCCTCCTGGTCGAGGACGAAAGGCGCGGTCGGCCCGCAGGCAGGACTGCGGGAACCCGGCGATCGCGGCGGCCAGTTCCTCGGCCTCGGCACGGGCGCGGCCGGGCGGGACGACACAGTTGACGAGCCCCATGTCGTGGGCCTCGGCGGCCGGGACGGGCCGTCCCGTGAGGATCAGGTCGAGGGCGCGGCCGGTACCGATCAGCCGGGGGAGCCGCACCGTGCCGCCGTCGATGAGCGGTACGCCCCAGCGTCGGCAGAACACGCCGAACACGGCGTCCTCCTCGGCGACCCGCAGGTCGCACCAGAGGGCCAGCTCCAGACCCCCGGCCACGGCGTGCCCGGCGACCGCGGCGATCACCGGGTTGGACAGCCGCATCCGGGTCGGCCCCATGGGCCGTCGCCGTCCGGCTCGGCCCGGTTGCCGCGGCCGGTGCCCAGCGCCTTGAGGTCGGCGCCCGCGCAGAAAGTTCCACCCTCGCCCCACAGCACCGCCACCCTGGCCTGCTCGTCTGCGTCGAACTCCCGGAAGGCTGCGGCGAGTTCGGCGGCCGTGGGGCCGTCCACGGCGTTGCGTGCCTCCGGGCGGGAGAGGACGACCGTGGTCACATGTCCCTGACGCTCGATCCGCACCGGCATGGTGACGTCCCTTCTACGTGACGGAGTCGGCACGCTACCCGGGTCAGATCACCTTCAGCCGCACCAGTGCGCCCAGTGTCACCGCGCCCGGCAGCAGCGGCAGCCAGACGGTGATGACCCGGAAGGCCAGGACCACGGCCGTGGCCACCGCGGCCGGGCCGCCCGCCGCCACCAGCGCCACGACCAGCGCCGCCTCCACCGAGCCGATCCCGCCCGGGGTGGGCACCAGGGCGACGGCGACGGTCGCCGCCAGGTAGGCCACCGCCATGTGCGCGGGCGGCACGTCAAGACCGAGCGACTGCCCCACCAGCACCAGCACGGAGGCCTGCAGCGCCGGGAAGGCGAAGGACCCGCCCCACAGGGCCAGGGCCCGCGCCGGGCGGGTGTGCACCGAGCGCGCCTCGCCGAACGCTGTACGCAGGAAAGAGACCAGGGCCGAGCGCACCCGCCCGACCAGGGCGACCACGGCCGCCGCGACCACGAGCACCACGCCGGCACCGGCCAGCAGCGGACCGAACGCCGTCTCCGGGACCAGAGTGCTCAGCCGCAACGCGTCGGGGAAGACGAAGAAGAGGGCACCCAGCAGGGCCACCCGGCCGATGCTCTCCGCCAGCAGATACAGCGCGAGGGCGGCCGAGGAGCGGGCGAGCGGCAGCCCGCACACCGTCATGAACCGCAGATTGACCGCGCTCGCGCCGAGCCCGGTCGGCAGCAGGTGGTTGGCCGCGCCCGCCGCGAACTGGGTCGCGAGGAGCCGCCGTTTGGGCAGCGGTTCGACGACCGCGCCCTGCCGGGTGCAGGCGGCCGCGACCCAGGTCAGACAGGTCGCGCCGACCGCGGCCAGCAGCCACGGCCACTCGGCGGTGCCCAGGTGCGCGAAGCCAGCGGCCAGCACCGACCGGTGCTGGACCGCGACCACGGTGACGAGCAGGAGCGGAAGCAGACACAGGATCTGACGCAGGCGGCGGACCGGGACGCGACGGGGGAGTCGTCCCGGGCGGATGTCGGGGAGTTGTACCGCTGTCACATCCGCAGAGGCTTCCCACGCCGTGCCAACGGCGGGTTGCGGAAGCGGGGACTGCGGATTGCGGGCGGGGAGCGGCTCGGAGGAGATCGTCATAGGGGCCTTCGCGCGGGGAGCGTGCGGGGGACGGGAAGAGGGGGATCGGGCTGATTGTGCGGGATGTCGGGGGAGATGTGCGAGCGCCTTGACCTCAAGAAAGCTTGAGGTTCTACGTTTCGTGCCATGAGCATGGAGACCACAGCGTGGACACAGCTGCAGAGCGTCATGCACGCCGAGCAGGAACGCCGCCCCTTCGCCCTGGCGACCCTGCGCCGCATCGGCGCGTTCGCCCGCCCGCACCGGCGCCGCATCGCCCTCTTCGTCCTGCTCGGCGTGGCGACCGCCCTGCTCGCGGTGGCGACCCCCGTCCTGGCCGGGAGCGTCGTCGACGTGATCGTCTCGGCCGGTGACGAGGGCAGAGTCGTACGTCTGGCCCTGCTCATCGCGCTGATCGCGGTGGCGGAGGCGGCGCTCGGCATTCTCGGCCGGAGGCTGTCGGCGACGCTCGGCGAGCACCTCATCCTCGATCTGCGGACCGCCGTCTTCGACCATGTGCAGCGGATGCCGGTGGCGTTCTTCACACGCACTCGTACGGGCGCCCTCGTCTCGCGGCTCAACAACGACGTCATCGGCGCCCAGCGCGCCTTCAGCAACACCCTGTCGGGCGTGGTCAGCAACCTCGTCACACTCGTGCTCACCCTCGCCGTGATGCTGACCCTGTCCTGGCAGATCACCCTGCTGGCGCTGGTGCTGCTGCCGGTGTTCGTGATCCCGGCCCGGCGCATGGGCAGCCGGATGGCCCGGATGCAGCGGGAGGCGGCGACCCTGAACGCGGCGATGGGCACCCGTATGACCGAGCGCTTCTCCGCACCCGGCGCCACCCTGGTCAAGCTCTTCGGCAGGCCCGAGGAGGAATCGGAGGAGTTCGCCGAACGCGCCCGCCGCGTCGCGGACATCGGGGTCCGGACCGCCACCGCCCAGGCCGCCTTCATCACCGCCCTCACCCTGGTCTCCGCCCTCGCCCTGGCGCTGGTCTACGGCCTCGGCGGCTGGTTCGCCCTGCGCGGCGCCCTGGAACCGGGCGCGGTCGTCTCGCTGGCGCTGCTCCTGACCCGGCTGTACGCGCCGCTGACCGCGCTGGCCGGGGCACGCGTCGAGGTGATGAGCGCACTGGTCAGCTTCGAGCGGGTCTTCGAAGTGCTCGACCTCCGGCCGCTCATCGAGGAGAAGCCGGACGCGCGCGGGGTGCCCGACGGGCCCGTGGCGGTCGAGTTCGAGAAGGTCCGCTTCGGCTACCCCGCCGCCGACAAGGTCTCCCTGGCCTCCCTGGAGGAGGTCGCGACCCTCGACCGGCGGGGCGGCGACGAGGTCCTGCACGGCATCTCCTTCCGCGCCGAACCGGGACAGACCGTGGCGCTCGTCGGCTCCTCCGGCGCGGGCAAGTCGACCGTCGCGCAACTGCTGCCCCGTCTGTACGACGCCGACGGGGGCACCGTGCGCGTCGGCGGCGTCGACGTCCGCGACCTGAGCGCCCGGGCCCTGCGGGAGACCCTCGGCATGGTCACCCAGGACGGGCACCTCTTCCACGACACCGTCCGCGCCAACCTCCTGCTGGCCCGCCCCGCGGCGACGGAGCAGGAGGTGTGGGACGCCCTGCGCCGGGCCCGCCTCGACGACCTCGTACGGTCCCTGCCCGACGGTCTCGACACCGTGGTCGGCGAACGCGGCTACCGGCTCTCCGGCGGCGAACGCCAGCGCATGACCATCGCCCGGCTGCTGCTGGCCCGCCAGCGTGTCGTCATCCTCGACGAGGCCACCGCCCATCTCGACAACACCTCCGAGGCCGCCGTGCAGGAGGCCCTCACCGAAGCCCTCGACGGGAGGACGGCGGTCGTGATCGCCCACCGGCTGTCCACCGTCCGGTCGGCGGACCAGATCCTGGTCGTCGAGGCCGGCCGGATCGTGGAACGGGGCACGCACGAGGAACTGCTGGCGGCGGGCGCACGGTACGCCGAGCTGTACCGCACGCAGTTCAGCGCGACGGAACCCACGGTCGTCGAAAGCGTGTGAACGGCTCCGGGCGCGCATCCGTACCCCTTGCGAGTACTCACACCTGCCCGACAGGGCAGAACAGCGCCCATCCGGAGAGGCGACGTGTCCCAGCAGCAACCGCACGCACCATCCAACCGCCGGACCCCGTCCCGCGCCCACCGGCTGCGCATCGCCGCGGCGGTGGGCGCCCTGGTCGCGCTTCCCCTGGTCACCGCCTGCGGCGGCGGTGACGACGAGAAGCCCGCCGGCAGCGGCAAGGCGGCGAAGCCCGGCGGGGCGGCCGCTCCCGCCGCCGGTGTCGTCGCGCCGGCGAAGGTGGAGGTCATCGCCGGACTGGCCGGCTGCAAGGCGAAGATCCGCACCGAGGCGGACGAGCTGCGCGAGGGCGTGTGCCACACCAAGAAGGGCGACTTCCTCATCACCACCTTCCCCGAGGAGAAGCTCAAGGAGACCTGGCTGGAGTCGGCCAGCGTCTACGGGGGCAAGTACCTCGTCGGCATGCGCTGGGTCGTCAGCGCCAAGCCCGGCATGTACGAGTCCCTGCGCGCCAAACTCGGCGGCACCGTCCAGGAGTTGCAGGGCATCGGCCCCTCCGCGAACCCCTCCTGACGTCACTCCGGCACCAGACGGCGGACGAGTCCGGCGACCTGCGCGTCCTGCCGGGCCAGGAAGGTCGAGACGGTGCGCGGCGCCGTCCGCCGAGGCGTCGTCGACTACCTCCTCAAACCCTTCGACTTCGAGGACCTGCGCCCCCGCCTGGAGCGCTACGCCGACCGGCGGGGCCGACTGCACGACGGTCGTACGGGGCCAGGCCGACGTGGACCGGGTCCTGGCCGGCGCGATCGTCTCCGCCCCCGCCCCCACCCTGCCCAAGGGCATGAGCGTGGAGACCGCAGAACTGGTCGAGCGGGCCCTGCGCGCGACGGACGGCACCCTGTCCGCGACCGAGTGCGCGGCCCTGACCGGCCTCTCCCGCGTGAGCGCCCGCCGCTACCTGGAGTACTTCCACAGCACGGGCAGCGCGGAGGTGACCTTGCGGTACGGCGCCGCGGGGCGACCGGAACGCCGTTACGGCCGCCGGCTGTGACCCGGGGGTTTGCGCTCACTTGGTCGTCGTCCTGCCGGGGCTGGGCGAACGGTCCTCGCCGTCCCCGACCGACGCGGAAGGACCTCGACCTGCTGAGGGACCCCGAGCGACTGAGTATCGAGAGGTACCCGGGGCTCGCCCCCCGCGGGACTCGTCCGGGCCCCAAGGCGTTCGGGCTGTGATACCACTTCTGTCTCGGCGTCGCCGATGCCGCGCGGACGCTGGACGCCCGACTGCTGCCAAGGCTGGAGCACTGGCCGGACGAGGAGGACCGCAAAGCACGCGTCGTCATCGTCGCCCACTCCATGGGCGGCCTGGTGGCCCGCTATTGGAGGGATGCGCGCAGTGGTGGACGCCTCGGACGATGTCGTCCTGTTGACTGGGGGACGCATCACCAAGGGCGTGGTCCGTATCGCAGAGACGGTCCGCAGACCGGCCTCTGCCGCGTCGCCGTTCGTCGCCGACCTTTTGGGCTTGCTGGAGGAGCGAGGATTCCCCGGTGCACCGCGTTATCTCGGCCGGGACGGCGCGGGTCGGGACACCTTCAGCTATGTGCAGGGCTGGGTGCCATCCAGGTTCCAGCGATGGACCGACGTGCAGGTCGCTGCGGCCGGCGTCCTGGTGCGGGACATGCACGACGCCACCCGGGGCAGTCGTCTCCTCGGCGGGCGGCATCAGGTCATCTGCCACAACGACCTGGGGCCCAACAACGCGGTCTTCCAGGACGGCAGACCGGTCGCCTTCATCGATTTCGACATGGCTGCGCCGGGTAGTCCGCTGGAGGATCTCGGGTATATGGCCTGGTCGTGGTGTGTCTCGTCGAAGGCCGAGGCGCCGTCGGCAGAGGTTCAGGCTGCTCAGGTGCGTGTGCTCGTCGACGCCTACGGTCTGGTTGGGTCGGAGCGGGAGGCGGTGGTGGATGCCATGCTGGAGCGCCAGGCCCGCAACGCCCGCTTCTGGGCAGAAGTGCATGCCAATCCGGTGGGTATTGAGGTCAGCCGCGAGCAGGTCGCCGAGCGCATCGCCTGGTCCCGGCGAGAGCACACACATACTGCCGACAATCGCCGCATTTTCGAGATGGCCCTGAGCTGACGCTGCGCGCGGCGGGCCACGTCTCCTCCGCGCCTGAGCCCGCGGAGCGACTTGGTGTGTCAGCCGATGACGTCCCCCGGCCGTGGGCCTGCCTTCTCTACGTTCCGTCGCCGCCGGTGACGGGGAAAAGGCGGAGACCAACTCCCGCACAGTGCTGCCTGACCCTGTGCCGAGATTGATGACTTCGTAGGAGCTGTCGGCCGTGACGGCGTCGGAGCGGAGCAGAGCCTGGACGTGCGCCTGCGCGAGGTCCCACACGTGGATGTAGTCCCGGATCGCGGAACCGTCCCGGGTCGGCCAGTCGGTTCCTGTCACGGTGAAGGGCCGGCCGCTCAGGTACGCCTCGATGAGCTTGCCCATCGCGTGTGTCGGCGCTGGATTCCGCAGTCCGGTGACTCCACACTCTGGCCCGGGAATCCGGCTCGCTGAACTCTCCGGCGGCCGGCGCCAGCGCGTGGCGATCGCTCACGCACTGGTGCTCCCCTCCCGGGCCTCGTCGTCTCGCACGACCTGGCCGTCATACGACAGATCGCGCACCGCGTGGTGGTCAAACGGGACGGACGGGTCGTGGGAAGCGCCTCGGCCGACGATCTCTTCCCTGAAGGACAGCCGTCCCCGCAGAAGTCGATGTCGCCGAAATGTAACGGGTGCATGGCATGGGCACGAAAGTGTTGTTGCGGGCACGGTAAAGCGAAGCGGCCGACCTTGACCATGTTTTGACCTGTCGTTAGGTTCGGATCTCATGCGGATCTTTGAATTCCTTCGCAGACGGCGGGCCGTTGATCTGATGCGCATCGCCACGGCCGTGTGTATCTGACGTCTACAGCTGCCCGTACTCCTCGATCTCTGTTTTCAAGAAGGAATCAATGACCTCGCGCATACGCATGCCCAGATCCAGGTTCGCCGCGGCGGCCGCCTTGTCCTTCGCCCTTCTGACGACTTCGTGCGCGGACAACTCGGCGTCCACGGAAGTCGGCAAAGACGTCTCCGGCGAGAAGATCCCGGCCAAGGTCTCCTCGGACACCTCCATCACCGTCGGGGCGCCGGAGCTCAAGGTCGCGCTGCAGCTGTCGGGGCAGATCGACAAGCTGCCCTTCAAGGTCAAGTGGGCCAACATCAGCGGTGGACCGAAGTGCTCCGAGGCCTTCCGGGCGGGCGCTCTCGACGTCTGCTCAGCCGCGGACATCCCGTCGATCAACGCCTACTGGACCGGCCTCGACACCAAGCTGGTAGCAGCCGAGTTCCGCAAGGAGCCGCTTCGGCACCCGATCTACGAGCTGGGCATCGCGCCCGGCGCGGGCATCAAGACGCTCGCGGACCTGCGCGGGAAGAAGATCGCCTACAGTCCCGGGCAGGCACAGGGTGCGCTGGTGCTGCGGATCCTGCAGAAGGCCGGGCTCAAGAAGGACGATGTCGAACTTGTCGAACTGGCCAGCACCGACGACGTCTATCCCACGGCACTGGGAAATCACCAGGTGGATGCCGCACCCCTGGGGGAAGTCAACATCAAGCGGTATCTGACGAAATACGGAAAGAGCGGCGGGACGACCGTCAGGCACGGATTGCGGGACGACCCGGCGCACCTGTGGGCACTCACCGATTCCGTCAGTGACGCACAGAAGTCCGCCGCCGTCAGGGAACTCATCAAGTTCTGGGCGCGCGCACAGATCTGGATCGACAAGCACCCCGAGGAATGGATCGAGGGCTATTACGTCAAGGACCAGGGGCTGAGCCGCGAGGACGGCGAATATCTCGTCCAGCGGTCCGGTGACCCTGACATTCCCGCGGACTGGACCAGTGCCATCGGGCGTCAGCAGCAGACCATCGACTTGCTGGCGAAGGAGCAGGACCACAAGGCCTTCAAGGCGGACCTCCTCTTCGACCGGCGATTCGAGTCGGTGGGCGCCGACGCCCTCGCCGGTGCTGGGGGGTCGACATGAGCACGACGCTCTCCGACAAGCAGCGGCCCTCGGTGACACAAGAGGCCGTGCCCGCCGCCCGGCGTTTGTCGAGCCGTCGCACCCGCAGGCGTCTCGCGCCGGGACGCCCCGTGCCGTACGGCTGGGCGATCGGTTCGCTGCTGCTGCTCGCCGTCTGGGTCGTGGGCTCCGCCACCGGCCTCATCGACGCCCGGAGCCTGCCGGCGCCCTGGACCATCGCGGCAGCGGCAGGCGATCTCATCGAGGAAGGCCGGCTCCAGTCCAACCTGGCGACATCCGCCCAACGCGCAGTGCTGGGGCTGGTGTTCGGGGTGGCGGCCGGGCTGCTCCTCGCGCTGGTCTCCGGGCTCAGCCGGATCGGCGAGGCGGTGATCGACGGCCCCGTCCAGATCAAGCGGGCGATCCCCTCGCTGGCGTTGATCCCGCTGCTGATCCTCTGGTTCGGCATCGGCGAGACGATGAAGGTCGTCACCATCGCGCTGGGCGTCTTCGTTCCGGTCTACATCCACACCCACAACGGACTGCGCGGTATCGACAACCGTTACGCCGAGCTCGCGGAGACGGTGCGGCTCAGCAGGCTGCAGTTCGTCCGCCACGTGGTGCTGCCCGGCGCCCTTCCCGGCTTCCTGCTCGGGATGCGCTTCGCGGTGACCGCCGCGTGGCTCGCGCTGGTCGTCGTCGAACAGGTCAACGCCACCAGTGGCATCGGCTACATGATGGAGCTCGCGCGGACGTACGGGCAGATCGACATCATCCTCGTCGGTCTCGTCGTGTACGGACTCCTCGGGCTCTTCTCCGACGCCCTGGTACGGCTCGTGGAGAGGAGGACGCTGACATGGCGGCGCACACTGGGGGACTGACAGGCACGGAGGACCAGGACGCCGTCGAGGGCCTGTGGACCACCGAGGACCGCGCGGCCGACAGGGCCACGGTCCGGATCGGGAACCTGGTGCGCTCCTTCGGCGAGCGCAGGATCCTCGACGGGCTGGACCTGACCGTCGCCCCGGGCGAGTTCGTGGCCCTGCTCGGGCGCAGCGGCTCCGGCAAGAGCACACTGCTGCGCGCACTGGCCCGGCTCGACCACGACGTGGCCGGAAGCGGTGAACTCGCCGCCCCCGAACGCCTCTCCGTCGTCTTCCAGGACGCCCGGCTGCTGCCCTGGAAGCGCGTGCTCGACAACGTCGTCCTGGGCCTCGGCGGACCGGATGCCGAGCAACGCGGCCGGGCCGCCCTCGCCGAGGTCGGCCTCGAAGGCCGTGAGCGGGCCTGGCCCGTCGAGCTGTCGGGAGGCGAACAGCAGCGCGTCTCACTCGCCCGCTCTCTCGTACGCGATCCGGAACTGCTGCTCGCCGATGAGCCGTTCGGGGCACTGGACGCCCTGACCCGGATCAGGATGCACGTCCTGCTGCGCCGGCTGTGCGAACGGCACCGGCCCGCCGTCCTACTGGTCACGCACGACGTCGACGAGGCGATCGTCCTCGCCGACCGGGTGGTGGTGCTGGACCAGGGCCGGATCGCCGCCGACCTCCCGGTGGAGCTGCCTGAGCCGCGCCGCCACGGCAGCGCCGAGTACGCGGCCCTGCGTGACCGCCTGCTCGCACAGCTGGGAGTGGACCTCGTGGAGAACGGCAGCCCGGCATGACCGAACCGTGCCACGCCTCACCGACCTTCTTGGACCTCACCGAAACCGAAGGAGCAAGCGTGAGTTCGACCAGAACCCGCCCCACCCTCGTCGTCCTGGGCGCGGCGGCTCTGCTGGCCGCGTCCGTCGCTGTGCCGCAGGCCTCGGCTGCGGGCCGTACCTCCACGGCGCTCACCTGGTACGACGCCACGGCCGAGACCATCGCGACGGCCGGTGCGTCGACCCAGGTCACCAACAGCCGTACCTGGGCCATCAGCTGGCTCGCCGCGGCCCGCGCCACCAGGAGCGTGCCGGCCGGCGTCGAGCGCGGCGCGTACCAAGACGCGGCGCTCGCCGCGGCCGTGCACCGCGCGCTGGTGACGCTGGCCCCGAGCCGTGCGGAGCAGCTCGACGCGACGTTCGAGGAGACCCTCGACGCGATCCCCGACGGCGCGGCGGAGCACCGCGGCATCGCGGCGGGGGAGCGGCAGGCGGACCTCGTCCTCGCCTCGCGTGAGGGCGACGGCCTCGACCCCTCCTCGGTCAACGCGCCGTATCCCGTGCGGCCCGCGGCCCCGGGCGTCTGGCAGCCGACACCTTCCGCGTACGCTCCGGCGACGCAGTACGGCAACCGGCTCGCCAAGCCCTTCCTGCTGAAGTCGCCGAGCCAGTTCCGGCTCGGCCCGCCGCCCGCCCTGGACTCGCGGCGCTACGCCGCCGAGCTCGCGGAGGTGCGGACGTACGGCGCCGCGGACAGCACCGCACGCACCGCCCACCAGACCGAGACCGCCACCTTCTGGCTGGGCTCCTCCCTCACTCTGTACACCGAGCCGCTGCGCGTGGCCCTCACGCGCACGAACCAGGGGATTGCCGGGCAAGCGCGGCTGGTCGCACTCTTCCACGTGGCGCTCGTGGACACGCAGATCGCCACCTCCGACAGCAAGTACGCCTACGAACGCTGGCGTCCCGTCACCGCGATCCGCACCGGCAGCATCGACCCCGATCGGGACTGGACGCCGCTGCACACCACCCCCGCGCATCCGGACTACCCCAGCGGCCACAACACCTACTCGGGCGCCGCGGAGACCGTCCTGTCGGCGCTCGTCGGGCCGCGCACCGCGCCGTTCCCCCTGACCAGCCCCACCGCGCCAGGGGTCACCCGGACCTACACCACCTGGAAGCAGCTCTCGGACGAGAACGTCGACGCCCGTGTCTTGTCCGGCATCCACTCGCGGTCGGCCGACGAGGCGGGGATCACGCTCGGCAAGGACGCGGCACGGTACGTCCTGCGGAACGAGGGACTGCTCTTCGCTCCACGCTGACCCTCTGGGCTCCCGCCGCCACAACGCGGATCGTGACCGCACCGAGGGCCCCGCTGTCGTGCGGGGCCCTCGGTGGGTCAGGCCGAGAGAGTGTCAGCCACAACCGAGGCTCAGTCGGATGATTCGCGCAACCTGGGGAGCAGCTGGTCGCCGAGGCGAGCGATCTCCTGCTTGTACGGGGTGTCCGACAGCACGAAGTGCGTGATGCCGAGCTTGCGGTAGTTGGCCAGGGCGTCGGCCACGTCGTCGGCGGAGCCGACCAGCCAGGTGGTCGCCGCTCCGCCGCCTCCGTATCTGCCCGGGGTGGTGTACAGGCACGTGTCGAGGACCTCGCCGCGCTCGGCGAGTTCGAGGAGCCGGCGTTGTCCGACGGCCGACTTGCGGTTTCCCGTCCAGGTGGCGCCCTCGCCCGCGTCGGCCGCCATCTTCGCGACCCTCCGTTCGGCTGCGCGCCAGGCCTCCTCGGTGGTGTCGCGCACCAGTGTCGTGATACGCAGCCCGAACTGGAGCGGCTTGTGCCGCCGGTCCACCTGTCGGCTCAGCGTCTTGAGCCGGTCGACGCGTTCGGCGAGCCCGTCCAGTGGCTCGCCCCAGAAGAGCTGGACATCGGCCTCGGCCGCCGCCACCCGTTCCGCTGCCTCGGAGGCCCCGCCGAAGTAGAGCGTCGGATGGCCCCGCTTGCCGGTCGCGTACGGGCGGGGTGCGACCGTGGAGGCGGTCACCTGGAAGTGCTCGCCGCGGAAGGTGACGTCCTCCTCGGTCCACAACCGTCGCACCAGATGCATGAACTCCTGCGTGCGGGCGTACCGCCGAGCGGGATCGATGTTCGTGTCGCCGTACGCGGCCGGGTTGTCCAGTCCGCTGACGATGTTGACCAGGACGCGTCCACGGCTGAGCTGGTCCAGCGTCGCGGACGCGCCTGCGAAGTTGGCCGGGTGCCAGTAGCCGGGGCGAACCGCGATCAACGGCTTGAATGTCGTGGTCCGGGCCGCGAGCGCCGTAGCGACGGTGAAGGTGTCCGGGCGTCCCCATCCGGTGCCCAGCAAAGCACCTCCCCAGCCGTGCTCCTCCGCGGCACGGGCGAGGTCTGTCGAGTATTCGATCGACCCCCAGTCGGCTGTGGTGTCGTCGCCGCGGTGGCCCGGCTCGACGGTGTTGGGGACGTACCAGAGGAATTCCGGGCTCATCGTGCTTCCGATCGCTGCGTGGCCGCAACCGGCGCCACTCACAACGGGGGCGGCCGGTTCATGGGGAGTGATGCGTCAGAGGGCGGACGGGTCAACCGTGCCCAGGGCCGCCGGTCGCGGCGGCATGAGGAGACGGCCGAATCAACAGCGGGCGCTCGACACGCGCTTGAGGTCGACACAACGCTCTCTGGTCAGGAGCGGGACCTCATACATGTGATCGAGTCTCAGCGGGATCGATCGAGATGTCAATGAACCCTTCTTCCACGCCCGCCTCGTGGCACAAGGTTGCAATGGAGCCGAAATACCACGCTGTTGACGAACCGTGTGACATACAGCGAGCATCGATCGAAAGGAACGCCCAATCAGCCGGCGGAGCGATCCGTGGACGCGGCGAGGGGAGCAGCGATGCGGCACCACCAGCCAGTGCACTCACATGCCGCGGCCCTCGTTGCCTTCCGGGCCTCGCGCCTCGCCATGCGTCTCCACGTGGATCTGCGGCGCGTCGCCAGCGCCATCTGTAGCGTCTGACGGCTCCGGCTGCCGCACCTCGCGTTGCGGTCGGCGCCGCGGTTCAGCGCTTTCCTCGAATTCGTTCGGATTCTTCTCGTTCTTTCGGGCTTTTCCCATGCCTTCCCGCATTCCCAAGACCGTACGAGCGGTCACGACACACGGGAGATCACACCATGCCCGTCCCCGCCGAAGCCACGCTCACCGTCCACCCCGTCGCAGGCCACATCGGCGCCGACATCACCGGCGTCGACATCTCGCGGCCGCTGTCGCCCGAGGAAGTGCGGCGGATCCGTGAGGCCCTGCACCGCTGGAAGGTTGTCTTCTTCCACGGCCAGCAGCTCGACCACGCCTCGCAGATCGCCTTCGCCCGCCACTTCGGCGAGTTGACCTACGCCCACCCACATGACGACGCCCCGCCTGAGGAATTCCCGCAGATCTTCACCATCGACCCGCGCCGCTACGAGCAGCGTTACGGGGAGGGGTTCAAGCAGCAGCGGACCAGCCGCAACTACAGCTACTTCGGAGGCTGGCACACCGACGTCACCCCGGCTGTGAACCCTCCGGCCGCCTCGATCCTGCGCGCGGAGACCGTCCCCGAGCACGGCGGCGACACGACCTGGACCAACACCGTCGCGGCGTACGAAGGACTGTCCGCCCCGGTCCGCGCCTTCATCGACGGGCTGCGCGCCGAGCACCGCTACGGCGCCGACGACAAGCTCGTGGGCGACAGCGGCTATGCCCGCCGGGTCAACGACAACCTGCTGGTCGCCCACCATCCCGTGGTGCGCGTCCACCCGGAGACCGGCGAGCGGGCGCTGTTCGTGAGCCCCGGCTTCGTCAGCCACATCCTGGATGTGACCCCGCGCGAGAGCCGCAAGCTGCTGGAACTGCTCTACGAGCAACTGACCCGGCCCGAGTACACGGTGCGCTTCCGCTGGGAGCCGGGCAGCGTGGCGTTCTGGGACAACCGTGCCACCGCCCACCTCGCCCCGAGTGACCTGGACCATCTCCAGGTGGAACGGCGGCTGCACCGCGTCACGTTGGTCGGCGAAGTTCCGGTGGGCCCTGACGGGCGTGAGTCGGAGCTGGTCTCCGGCAAGCCGTTCACGGCGGACCACCGGGTCGTGGTCAGCGCCTGACGGTCCGCACCCTCGACCTGGACAATGCCAGCCTCGACATCGGGCCCCGGCACCATCGGCGGGGTGGTCGGCCTCTCTCCCGTCGGTGGCCGGACCATCGGGTCCGGCCACCGACGTGCTCGGAGCGCTGTCGGGCGGTGCGGGCAGTCATGGTGGTCGGCGGGCCGGCGCGGGTGGTGGGTGCGAGGCGCGGTCGCTGGGGTGGGACGTCTCCGGTGGCGTGGTGCCGGCGGGTGCGGATGGCGCCGAGGCCCCGGCGGGCGCCGGCGACGAGTGGAACGGGGGTGTTCGCCGGGTCGCAGGCGTGCGCCTCGATGCGGCGGCCGATGAAGAGGGGTATGTGACTCGTCAAAGTGCCTCCGAGCTGATGGGGATGGGGACCCGGATGGTCGATGAACGCCCACGGGTCGTGGGCGCGTCAGGAATGAGGGTGCGGCGCTTTGGAAGTAACTGGTCGACTACAGTGCGGTGCGGGCCGTGACTGGCGCTGAGGTGGAGCACCACCGGGGAGCGGTCTGACGAGACGTCGTTGCCGTGCGCCTGGGCGAGTGATCAGCAACGCCTGGAGGACAACCGTGTCCGCGACTCAGACGGCCCAGCTCATGAACGGCACCAGCCTTGCCGAGCGCATCGTCGAAGAGGCTGCTGTCAAGGCGGCGGAGATTTCGCAGAGCACGGGTACTGCCCCGTGTCTGGCGACCGTATTGGTGGGAGAGGACCCCGCGTCGGTCACGTACGTCCGCATGAAGCGGGCGAGGTGCGCAAAGGCAGGTATCCAGTCTCGCCATATCGGTCTGCCGGCCGCCACCACGACCGTTGAGCTGATCGACACCCTCGTCGGCCTGTCCGCCGATCCGGAGGTGCACGGCATCCTGCTCCAGCATCCTTGCGGCCCGCACATCGACGAGCGCGCGGCGTTCGAGGCCATCGCCCCGGAGAAGGATGTCGACGGGGTCACGACGCGCTCCTTCGCCGCGATGAGTTTTGGCCTGCCGGGCTTCGTGTCCTGCACGCCGGCAGGGATCATGCGACTGCTGGAGGCGTACGACGTCGACCTCGCCGGCAAGCACGCTGTCGTGGTGGGCCGCAGCGCCATCCTCGGTAAACCGGTGGGGATGCTCCTCCTCGCCAAGGACGCAACGGTGACCTACTGCCACTCGCACACGGCGGACCTGTCGGCGATCGTCAGGGAAGCGGACGTCGTGGTAGCGGCCGTCGGACGACCCCGGCTGATCCGGGGTGAGGACATCAAGCCCGGCGCGGTCGTGATCGATGCCGGATACAACCCGGGCAACGTCGGCGACGTGGACTTCGACACCGCCCTCACCCGCGCCCGTCTGATCACCCCGGTGCCTGGCGGCGTCGGGCCTATGACCATCGCCGTTCTGCTCGCACAGACCGTGGACGCCGCCGCAAATCAGCTCGGAATCCAGCAACCCTGACCTCAGCGCCGCCGGGGGTGCCGAGGTGGACGGATGGTCGCTGGGCTCGGCGTTGGGTCTCGTCGCGCTTGGCGCGGAGGAAGGTGAGGGTCAGGCCGGGCGAGCATCTTGGGCTTGACGTGGAGCATCGGGCAGCGGATGCAGGCTTCTCTGAACTTTGGGTTCGCTCCGTCCCAAAGCCTCTGATCTGCAGCTCTCTGAAACCGAATTGGTGATGCCAGAGGAATCACAGCGAGACGTTCCGGAGAGCGAGAGCCGCTCCGCCTGCCGCCTCAGTACTGTGACTTCGCATGACCGACACCGAGATCGAGATCACCGCAGACCTGGTCCGCGACCTGCTGCAGGAGCAACATCCAGACCTTGCAGGGCTGGCCATCCGCGAGGTGGCGGGCGGCTGGGGTAACCAAATGTGGCGCCTCGGAGACGAGTTGGCCGTGCGTATGCAGCGCATGGCACGCCTTCCACCACCCGCCGGTCGACCACCCCGTGGTCCCCGGCGTTGGCTACCACCCACGGCACGCGCAGCGAGCGTGGCACGACATCGTCGACCTGCTCGCCGAACGCCTGACACGCAGCAGAGTGATCTGGTCGGCAACCGCGATTTCCGGACCGCGGACCAGGCCCCACCGGCTCCAGGGGTCTCAGCCTCGACGCGGACAGCAGCTGGGATCGGCCTGCCGCCCGGGCCCGTCTCGTGGGGAGGTGCAGGCAACGGCGGCGGATGCCGCACCCTGACATCTGTCAGGACGTGACGCTCCTGGTCCGCTCTACGCTGCGAGGCGCTGACTCGAAGGAAACTTTGGCCGCTAAGGCAGCTGATGCGAAAGCGACGCGAACGCTCGAGCCGAGTAACAGCGATAGCCGTTGTGACTACAAGGCGAGGGTTCCGGTAGTCGGGCACTACGGCAAAGCGCCGAGCTGCGGGAGCCGTCAGCACGAAGACCAGGGAGAAGACATGCACAGCATTCGCCGGATCTTCAGCGTGGGGGCGGCCGCGCTCATGCTCGGGGCAGGGCTCGTGGCCGGGTCTTCCGGTGCGGCTCAGGCAGCGGCGTCGGACTGCACGGGAGGTGCGAATGGTTTCACCGACATCCCCGACAGCCTCAGTGGCCGGGGTGTGGCGGGGGCAGGAGCGCTGGTGATCAACAATCCCCATGCTGTCGCCTCGTACGCGATGCAGACCGGCACCGTTGGCGGCAGACAGATGGGGTGGGGCGTCTTGACCACCGGGGGAGCCAGCGATTGGGGTCCCACGGCCAAGGGACACGTCTGGATGGATGTCACCAACGACAACAAGCAGTCTTGGATCCAGTGCGGTCCGTTCGCAACGTTCTCGGTCGGCGCCAGGCTAACGACCGCGGCATACCCCACCAGCAGCTCGGCGAGCCGAGCCTTCCGTGTCTGCGCACAGCTGACCAGCCTCGGCACCACGAGCAACATCGCATGTACCCCCTGGTGGTAGACCCCCCGCTCCGGGTCTTATGCCACCACCGTCCTTGCACAGCCTGCGGCGGCCAGCCTTACACGCGGTCGCTGCGGCCGGTGCGTAGCAGCCGGTCGCTGTAGGCGAGGAGGTCGGCGAGGACGGCCAGGGCGAGGGGCACGGCGGTCGCGGTGATGACCAGGGTGCGCGACGGCTGCCGTAAGACGGCGGTTGCAGGCATGCTGGAATCTCCGTTCCCGCCCGCCAGGGCGGAATGAGGGAGGCGCATCCGGGGCTTGCCAGCGCATGGGGTGCGCCTCCTGTTGTGTGAGGGCCTGAGCCCGGCCATGGCCGAGGTGGCCAGGCTTCGGGGCCCCGGCCAGCAACTCGGCAAACTGCTCCGCTGGCCAGCTATAGGTGGGCGCCACCTTGTGATCGAAGCGGACCTGCTCCGGCCCCCTCGGTCCCGAAGCAGGACAGCAGGAGCAGACCCCCTTCTGCCAGAACGCGCATCTGCTCAGCGAGCAGCGCGGGCAGTTCTCCAGGTGGGATATGGATCATCGAGTAGTGGGCCAGCACTCCGCCAAGCGCACCGTCCTCGACCCGCAGGGCCTGTATTCGCGCTTCGTCGAACCGCAGCGCCGGCTGGGCCCGCCGAGTGTGGCGACCATGGCCGGGGAGAGGTCGAGCCCTGATTGGCGTTAGGCATTGACCGACGTCATGGACGCCGTTGACGGCGGGCGTTCCCGCCGGTTCCCCGTGCTTGTCCGGTTCGGCGTCGGCGAAGGCGCGGTATCCGCCGAGATCTCGGGCTGGGCGAGGACGTCGCCGCGGTGTACGACTCGGACCGGCCCCGGGGCCATCATCGGATGCTGATCCGCCGGCGTGGCGAGGTCGTGTCGGACATGCAGCAAGACCACCGTCGTCGTCATCACCGCGAGGTCCGCCGGGCGCAGGGTCTTCGGCCTTGCCGCCGCAGGCGTCCGTCTCGCTTGACCGCTTGCGCGTCAGTCCGGCAGCCAGTGCAGCTCGTGCGCCAGGGCTTTGGCGACGGCACGGATGCGGCGGTGTAGTGGCGACTGCTCGCGTGGGAGGACCAGGTGGATCGTCAGGCTGGGCCCGCCTAGCAGTGGTCGCCAGGTGAGACCGGCCGGTTGTGCCGTGGCCGCGGCTTCTCCGGCCGGGGCGAGGGTGACCCCGTCGCGCAGGTCGCGCTGAGACATGTCGAAAGAGACTGCGGGCGTGTGGAATCGGGGGTGTGGTCGGGTGTCTCGGAACAGCGCTGACAGCTGATCGTGGATCACGGGGTTGGCCGCACGGTCCGGGAGGCGCAGCGGATACGCGGCCGCGTCGGCGATCTCGATCTCCGTGTGTTCGGCCAGCGGATGGTGCTGCGCCAGTTGGACCCCGATGCGCGCACGCCTCAGCAGGAACCGGCGCACGCCACGGCCCGGCTGTTCACCACGGGTGATCCCGGCATCGATGCGGCCGTCGGCGACCGCGGGGGAGATCTCCGGTGTCGCCATCGGGACCGCGCCGACCTCGAGTCCGCTGTTGCCGCGAATCAGCCTGTCCACCAGGGCCGGTGCCGTCTCGGCCCCGGTGCTGAGGCTGTATCCGATGCGCAGCGTGCCCAGTTCACCGGCCGCCGCGCTCCGGGCGGTGTCCCATGCCCGGTCCAGCGCCGCCAGCGCGGGCGGCGCGGACTCCGCCAAAGCCGCACCGGCCGTGGTCAATACGACGCTACGCGTGTTGCGGACCAGCAGGGCCGTACCGAGTTCCGCCTCCAGTCGGCGCATCCGGGCGCTGAGTGCGGGCTGTGCGATACCGATCCGTGCGGCCGCGCGGGTGAAGTTCAACTCCTGTGCCAGCACCAGGAAGTACCGCAGGCTCACCGTATCCGGCGCCACGTGGCCTCCCTGCCGATTAATAACGATCCGTTCTGAGTCTATCCCGTACCGGTCTTTCCCTCGACCGCACATCAAGCCCTAGCCTGCGCATAAGGCGATTGAACTGACCGCAGTACCCGTCGCCGGTATCGATCTGAGTGTCAATTTGAAGTCGGACGTGTCCGGCCGAACACAGGAGGTTTCCATGGCTAAGGGCTACTGGGTCAGTGTCTACCCCGCCATTTCCGACCCTGAGGGGCTGACCGCCTATGACAAGCTGGCTGGTCCGGCTGTCCAGGCTGGGGGCGGGCGCACCCTGTCCCGGATCCCGTCCCGTGGCGGTCGAGTCGTCGCCCACGAGGCCGGGATCACGCAACGCGTCGTTCTGATCGAGTTCGACAGCTTTGAACAGGCCGTCGCGGCATACGAGAGCGACGCATACCAGAAGGCGCTGGTGGCTCTCCCCGACGGCGTCGAGCGCGACTTCCGCATCATCGACGGCATCGACTGACCGGTGGGCCCAGCCATCGCTGAGCACCCGTCACCTGATGCGCACACGGTGCTGAACGACGATATCCGGCAGATTCCAGCGGAGTTCGCTCCGGGTGGCTCGTTGGCGTCACTCTCCATCCGGATGGTTCTTTGTCCGTGGCAGATGACGGGCGGGGCACTGATACCCGTATGGACGAGCAGGGTCACGTCGTGAAGAAACCAGTCATGGCATCAAGGGATCTTCGGTTCTTCGACTTCCCGGGCGCAGAACTGCTCCCAGACGGCCACCCACGTCGAGGCATGTCTGTCGTTGCAGCCCTCAGCGAATGGCTCATCCATACCAACCGCCGCCTCATGGGCCTGGACCCAACGCTACGAACACGGCATCCCGGTCACCGACATGGAGCCTGTCGGGGCCGACGGCACCACCGGGACACTCGTCCACTTCAGACCGGACGGGCCGTCACGTTCGGTAGAGATATCGACGGAGGGCCAGTTGAAGCGCCTGGCAGGGCCTTTTACGAGAATCTATTGCTCACGCCCGACGGCCACACCCGGCCACCCGGGCCACCGGCAGCCGCCCGCTGCGCGCATGCCCTGCACACGGCAGTGGGGACTCTGCGGGCACGGCGTCCGGACGCCGTGGACATGGGGGCCGCGTACGTCCATATCGGTCCGTGACCGGCGATCCCTGCCACCCGACGTGTCACTGGTGCTCGGACCGCTCGGACGCCGTCGGAAGAACGGCCTGCACAATCGGCCGACTGCCGATTGCGACATCGGCTAGATACTGGACGTACCGGCTATGACACCAGGCGGCCGGTGCACAGAACCCGGTACACCCAGCGGAACGCCGGCGAGGCTACGGCCTGGACCACGAAGATCGCGGTCAGGCGCCGTCCGGACTTGCCGGCCGAGTATCCCCATACCCATAGCCCAGGAGCACCTTGAAGGCACCGCCCCAGCCTCAATGCACCTGTGTGACTCCGGATGAGCGCGCACGCTCCCGACTTGCTTCCGTGCGCCTACTCCAGCACCAGTACACAGCCGCCCGGCACCTCGTTCACCTGGGACCGACAGTTCGGGGCACGGGGATCAGGCCATGTGGACACCACTCAGCGAAGCACGGGTACAACGAAGCGTCGGGCTGGGCGTGGTCGCAGCCGCCCTGGTCGCGCTGGTGGTCGTCTTGGCCAGCAGGGGCGGTGACGCGGACGAGGCGTCGATGTGGATCTCCTCGATTTCTGCATTCGTCTCGGTCTGCGCCTTCGTGGCCGACCTCGTGCGCGGACCGGCGGACGATCGGACGAGTGCCGACCGGCGACGACGGGCTGCTGACGAACTCGTCGAGGCGGTGCAGGCCCAGTGGGCGGTCGAAGCCCGACTGCGCCGTCTGCAGGACCCGGAGCCGCTGAGCGTGCACTGGTCTCGCGTCGGCCCGCCGCTCGCCGACCACGGGCGGAACGTCTGGCGCGGGCGTCCCCTGCCCGCACCACGCGACGGCGACCAGCGGCTCGACCGGATCGTCGAGATGTTCAGGGACCTGCCTTCTCACCGCCTGGTCGTGCTGGGCGAGCCGGGGGCGGGCAAGACCGTCCTCGCCGTCAAGTTCGTCCTCGGCGCGATCGACGCCCGGCGGCCCGGCGACCCCATCCCGGTGCTGTTCGCCCTGGCGGGCTGGGACCCCCGATCGGTCGGTCTGCGCGAGTGGCTGGCCGAGCGGCTGGCCGCCGAGTACCGGCCGCTGGCGGCCGTGCGGGGCGAGCGCACGCTGGCCGAAGAACTACTGGACGCCGGTCTCATCCTCCCGGTACTCGACGGTTTCGACGAACTGCCCGCACAAGCGCACCCGGATGCGTTGCGCCTCTTGAACGCCGACCTCGACGAGCGGCTGCCCGTTCTGCTCACCTGCCGTACCGCCGTCTGGGACAGCGCAGTGCGCGGCGATGCTGACGTGCTGACGGCCGCCGAGGTCGTGGAACTGCGGCCGCTGGAGCGGGCTGCAGTGCGGGACTACCTGGAGCGCACGGCACGTTCGAACGGCGAGACCGCCCCGGGCGGAGAGCCTGCCACGGTCTGGACGGCCGTCCTTGACGCGCCCTCCGTCCCCTTGGCCGCCGTACTCAAGTCGCCGCTGATGGTGACACTGGCGCGCACGGTGTATGGGGACAGCTCCCGCGACCCGTCCGAACTCAACGACGAGGTTCGCTTCCCCACGGCCGAGGACATCGAGAGGCACTTGCTGGATGCCTTCGTCCCGGCGGCCTTCGCCGACCGTGCGAGCCCCTGGCGTCCGGAGGCTGCCGACCGCTGGCTCCGTCGCCTCGCCTGCGAACTTCCGAGCCACCGCCCCGACGACGTGGGCGGCACCGGAGCGGCTGGCCGTACCAGTGCGACAGGCGGTTCGAGTACCACCGATGTCTGGCGACTGGCGTGGTGGGAGCTGCCCGCCGCGATGCCGCCCGCGCTGCGCGTGATCGGCCCGGCGTTCCTTGCGCTGCTCGCCACCGCGACCCTGCTGGTCCCGCTGGCGATGTTCGGCGGTGGCGTGGTCGCCAACTGGGACAGCCCGCTGTCGGCGGTACTCAACTTCGCGGGCATCTACGTGGGCCTGTGCTTCGGAATGGCCAAGCTGATGCCCGCTACGGCCCGGACTCCTCAGGGGCCACGGCAGTTGGCTCGCATGGCGCTGGTGATGACCGCTGCGGCTGCGGTCGTTGCGGTGGCTCTGGGCCTGCTTGTACCGCCGCTTGTCAGCTCGCGACTCGGCGCCGTACTCACCCAGCGGCCCGCCTGGTTCCTCAACGGGTGCTGTTTCGGCCTCGTCCTGTCGATGATGTTCGCCGTCGGCGGCCTGCCCCGGCGCCCCCTTCCACTAGGTCTGCCGTGGGCATACAGCCCGGACGGTCCACGGGTTGTGCGGGCGCTGGGCGGCGTGGTCGTCCTGGCCGGATTTGTGATCTACGGCTCTGTCACGGAGGTACTCCCGGCCGCGACTTGCGTGGTCACCGGACTGCTGTTCTTCATCGCGGGGATGCGGCGCGGCGAACGGGCGGCCGAGCAGTACACAAGCCCGGCCGTCGTACTGCGCGCCTTCCGGAAGGGACTGGTGCGGGGCTTCGTCGCCTGCACTCTCATCAGCGTCTGCGCCGGGACCGTCGTGGGCTGCGTCACCGGCGCCTTCGCTGCGTACGAGATCCACGCGGCCGGCCGGCTGTCGAACGACGACGTGATCCGTGGATGGCAACTTCGGGAGACCGACGACGGCCGCCGTTCCGTCCGCTCGACGCGACCGGAAAAGATCCTGTTGGTACGGCGTACGGCGCTCGCCAATCCGTTCGTCGTGAACGACCGGGCCCGGATCTCGTACAACGACGAACTCGGCGACTTCACGGGGCAGCCGTGGATCCAGAAGAGGGACGATCGGTGGGTGGTCGTCTGGAAGGGCGAGCCCGGCGCATGGCGGGACAAGCCCGTCGACGCCCACAACCTGGTCGTCGCCCTGCCGCACGACGTCAAGGTGTGGTTGGTACGCCGTCCAGTCTGGGTCATCCTTTTCGACGCCGTGTGGCCCTGCCTCGGCTTCGGCATGCTCGTCGGCACCATCGGCGGCTGCGCCTCCGGGGTCTATCAAGCCCTGAACACCCCCTCCGACACGATCCGCGCCGCCGGCCCGCGCAACGCCCTGCGCACCGACCGCGCCGCCACCTTCGGACGCAGCGCGTTCGCGGCCCTCGTCTCAGGGGCGGCCTGCGTGGTGCTGATCTCGGCAGCGGGGCGCGGCAGCACGCTGGGCACGATGCACACCGAGGTATGGGTGCAGGTCGGCACCAACACGCTCGCGCTGAGCGCCTGGGGACGGATGGGCGCGGCCCGGATCTGGCTGGCCGTGACCGGGCGGGCGCCGTGGCGGCTCATGCAGTTCCTCGCTGAGGCCCACCGCCGTGGAGTGCTGCGGCAGTCGGGTGCGCACTACGAGTTCCGCCATGTGCGGCTCCAGCAGCGTCTCGCCGCTACCGCGGATGCCGATGACACTGGGGCCCGCCGAGAGCCGTCCCCGATTCCCTGAGCCGTTACGGCTCATCGACGCCGCTACCGCAAGCATCCAGGCATTGCCAGAGGTCTTTGACGGTGCGGGTTGCGCCGTGTCGTGACGGATTGGTGTCCCGCCGGGTGTGTAGGAGTGCGCCCGCCGCGCCGGCCAGAGCATCGAGGTTCTCTTTCGCCACTACGCCAAGTTTCTTGACGGCCTTCGAGAGCAGGCGAACCGTCTCATCGAGCAGTCCATGAACGAGTGGCAGCGCGTCAGTCAAGGTGACGTACCCGAGGGCTGAACCGGGATTTGGTCCGTGACTGGTCCGGACGCACTGGGCGGGAGGGGCGCAGTCGTGGGAGGAATTGGGAGTTGGGCGCCTGACGGGTGAAGACCCAGGTCAGGCGCCCATCCACAGGTGTCTAGAAGAAGCCCAGCTTCTTCGGCGAGTACGACACCAGAAGATTCTTCGTCTGCTGGTAGTGGTCCAGCATCATCTTGTGTGTCTCGCGGCCGATGCCTGACTTCTTGTAGCCGCCGAACGCCGCGTGTGCCGGGTACGCGTGGTAGCAGTTGGTCCAGACCCGGCCCGCCTTGATCTCGCGGCCCAGGCGGTAGGCCGTGTTGCCGTCGCGGGTCCAGACGCCGGCGCCCAGGCCGTAGAGGGTGTCGTTGGCGAGTTTGAGGGCCTCGTCGACCGAGTCGTACGTCGTGACCGAGACGACCGGGCCGAAGATCTCCTCCTGGAAGATCCGCATGTCGTTGCTGCCGCGGAAGATCGTCGGCTCGATGTAGTAGCCGCCCTCCAGGCCGGGGACTGCGCGGGGGTTGCCGCCCGTGACGACCTCGGCGCCTTCCTTCCTGCCGATGTCGAGGTAGGAGAGGATCTTCTCGTACTGGTCGTTGCTCGCCTGCGCGCCGATCATGGTGTCCGGGTCCAGCGGGTCGCCGCCGACGATGGCCTGGGTGCGTTCGACGCAACGGGCCATGAAGTCCTCGTAGATGGAGGAGTGGATCAGGGCGCGGGACGGGCAGGTGCACACCTCGCCCTGGTTGAGGGCGAACATCACGAAGCCCTCCACGGCCTTGTCCAGGAAGTCGTCGTCCGCGTCCATGACGTCGGGCAGGAAGATGTTCGGGCTTTTCCCGCCCAGCTCCAGGGTGACCGGGATGATGTTCTCGCTCGCGTACTGCATGATCAGGCGGCCGGTCGTCGTCTCCCCGGTGAACGCGACCTTCGCCACGCGCGGGCTGGAGGCCAGCGGCTTGCCCGCCTCGACGCCGAAGCCGTTCACGACGTTGACCACCCCCGGGGGCAGCAGGTCCGCGATCAGTTCCATGACGTAGAGCAGGCTGACCGGGGTCTGCTCGGCCGGTTTGATGACGACGCAGTTGCCCGCCGCCAGGGCCGGGGCCAGCTTCCATGTGGCCATCAGGATCGGGAAGTTCCACGGGATGATCTGACCGACCACGCCCAGCGGCTCGTGGAAGTGGTACGCGACCGTGTCGGCGTCGATCTCCGCGATGCTGCCCTCCTGTGCGCGGACGACGCCGGCGAAGTACCGGAAGTGGTCGACGGCCAGCGGGATGTCGGCGGCCAGGGTCTCGCGGACCGGCTTGCCGTTCTCCCAGGTCTCGGCGACCGCGATCTTCTCGAGGTGCTCTTCCAGGCGGTCCGCGATCCTGTTGAGGATGCCCGCGCGCTCCGCGACGGACGTGCGGCCCCACTTGTCGGCCGCCCGGTGCGCCGCGTCCAGGGCGAGGTCGACGTCGGCGGCCGAGGACCGGGCCACCTCGCAGAAGACCTTGCCGGTCACGGGGCTCGGGTTCTCGAAGTAGCGGCCCTCGACCGGGGCGACGAAGTCACCGCCGATGAAGTTGTCGTAGCGCCGGGCGAAGTTGACGATGCTGCCGTCGGTTCCTGGCTGCGCGTACACCATGGCGGCTCTCCTCGGTGAAGGGCGTTGAAGGGCGGTGACGGGTGACGCCCTTCACTGTGCTCCCGGGAGGTTGGCGCAAGGTTGGCGCCGCGGGACCAGGCCTCCGCGCGACAGGCTCAGTCGCGCAGGGCCGTGGTCAGCCGGCCGGCCGCGATCGCTCGGCGCGTGTCCTGAGGGTCGAGCAGCCGTAGCGCGTGCTCGTGGATCTCCGCGTCGTACGGGGCCCGTTCGCCGTAGCGCAGGGCGTGGTCCGGGCGGGTGCTCGCCAGCACGGCCTCGCGCACGGCCACTTCGATGCGGGTGCGCCACTCCTCGATGCCGGGTGCCTCGGAACGAGGGAGGAGGGGACCGCCGTATCGGCTCAGGGCGGTGTCCGTGTCGCCTCGCTCCAGTGCGCGCAGGACGTCCGCGGCGTCGCAGGACACCGGGACCGTCAGGGCGTAGCGGCGGGGAGCGATGCCGCCGCCGAGGGCGCGGCGCAGGTGGGAGATCTCGGCTTTGAAGGTGGACACGGTGACCGGCCGGTCGCCGTACAGGGCGGCGCGCAGCCGCTCCGGGGAGTAGCCGTCGGGCTCGAGCGCGAGCAGGGTGAGGATCTCCAACTGGCGGGGGCGGAGGGGGAGTTGTCGGCCTTCCTGTGCGGCTTGCACGGCCTGTTCGGCGCCCAGGCAGGTGAGCCGCAGCGGGCTCTGCCGGCTCGGCTGAGCCGGGCGGTCGTGTTCCGTGGTGAGGCGGGCCTCGATC
This sequence comes from Streptomyces sp. NPDC055506, assembly GCF_053643595.1. Classification (NCBI taxonomy): domain Bacteria; kingdom Bacillati; phylum Actinomycetota; class Actinomycetes; order Kitasatosporales; family Streptomycetaceae; genus Streptomyces; species Streptomyces sp. NPDC055506. Next base: position 87,001 of record NZ_JBSHKH010000014.1, read on the forward strand.
GTGGACACCAGGGTCCGTACGGTGGACATGGCCAGGGGGTGCGAGCGGTCCCAGGTGGTGGACAGGTCCAGTACGCCGAGGACCCGGCCGTCCGGGCCGTGCACGGGGGCGCAGTAGCAGACCCAGCCGTGCAGGGCCGAGACCAGGTGCTCGGCCGAGAAGACGGAACTGGGGCGGCCGGTACGGAGTGCGAGGGACAGGGCGTTGGTGCCCATGGCTTGCTCGTCCCACCGGCCGCCCGGCGCGAAGTTGACCCGCTCGGCCTTGCGGCGCATAGCCGGGCCGCCACAGGTCCACAGGATGGTGCCGGACTCGTCGGTGACCGCCGTGACGAAACCGGCGTCCTCGGCGATGCTGTGCAGTTCGCCGGCGAGGCCGGAGACCGGCCGGAACAGCGGTGAGGACGTCCAGCGCTGGTGCACCGGTCCGTCGTCGGTGACCGGGGCGCTGTCCCGGCCGGGGTCCACGCTGCCCAGTGAGCGCGCCCAGGACTCGGTCACCTCGTGACGCAACGCCGCACTGCCGCCCGGCCGCGTGCCGGGGACGCTCAGCCGCGGCACCCAGTGGGACCACTCGTGCTCCAGCACGGTCCTGCGCCGCAGGAGGTCAGGGCGCTGTGACATGGCCTCTCCCTGCCGTCGTAGCCGTCGTACCGGTTCTCGGCGTGAGGTCAGTGTTACCGGAAGCGCCGGGCCCGGTCGAGGAAACCGGCGGACCGGGGTCCGGGGTTCCGCATGACCGGACGGGAAGCGGCTCTGCTCTGAACGGGCGACCGCCTGACTGGATGTTTGTCCGGACCCCGCGTGCCGCCGTACGGGTGACGGGTTCACTCGACCCGACGGACGGGGCCCCGGCCGCGTACCACCGGCGCGCGGCGTGGCGTTGCCCTGGCATGGACAGAACTGCGACGGCCTGGCGCCTGCTCGGGAACGACGCCGCGTCCCGGCCGTACGCCGAACTCACCAGCGGATACTCGGGCCATCCGCCGATCTACGCGGCCCTGGTCGCCGAGTGGGAGGCGAGGGGGCACACTACCCCGGAGCACCGTGACGGCCAGTGGGTCTCCTTCGCCGCGCCGACCGAGAGCGAGACCTGGACGGCCGTCCCCGCGTGGAACACCGGCCCGCACCTGGGCCCGGTCGTCCCTGCCGGCCCCCACCCGGCTCCCGGCCCGCACCTGGGCCCGGTCGTCCCTACCGGCCCCCACCCGGCTCCCGGCCCGCACCTGGGCCCGGTCGTCCCTGCCGGCGCCCAGCAGGCTGCCGCCGCCGTCCGCCTCACCAGCCCTCAAGGGCCACCGGCTCCGCGCTGACCGGTGCCAGGACCGCGAGGGTGCCCGTGGCCTCGCGCAGGGCCGACTCGAGGGTGCCGGGGGAGTGCAGGGCGCCGGTGCCGTCCGGTGGGACGAGCCACTCCAGGCGGCCGGCCGGCCGGTACGGCGGTGGTACCGCCACCCAGGAACCACGGCCGACGTGCCGGACCCCGAACCCCACCCACTCGCTGACGGGGTCGGGCGGCAGGAAGAAGCCCACTCTGCGCGCCGTGCAGTCCACCAGCGTGGGGCCCGGCACCTTCAGCGGATCGCGCCACAGGTAGTCGAGGGCGAGCAGGCCGAGCCGGTCGGGAACGCTCAGCACGTCCCAGTAGCGCCCGGCCTCCACCAGAACCGTGCCCGCGCCGTAGTCCCACTCCCGCTTGCACTCCTGGGGGTCCGTGGCGGCCGCGGCGAGCCACTCGACGGCTTGCTTCCACATGACGCTCTGCATGGCCACCCCAGGCACAGTCGGCGCGCCCCGAAGGACGCACGCGGGACTCGGACCGGTGGCCCCACGGAGATCCGGGAGATCCGCGGTGCCGGACCGGCCCAGTCATGCTCGTAGATATTTCTAGGCGCCGGAAGGGGTGGCGCGGCCTGGCGTTTGGGTCGGGCATGTCCCGGTCGAAACAGGGCACTCGAAGACGCAACACGTAAGGCCGCGGTCAACTCCGTACGCGTCCATGCCGCCCATACGAAACCAGCCACTGGCCGATGAACGACTCGGGGAGAACTCGGGGAGTGCGCTGGGCGGAGGGGCCGTCGTCGCCGGAAACGCGCGGCCTCCCAGGCATGCCCGCCACCCGCGTTCACACCCCTGTGCGCGAAGTGTGGGCCAGTCCACGAGGGCGCGCGGGCAGGATGTGCGAATCAGGGAAGTTTGCCTTCACAAAACCTTCCAGTGTGCTGGCCAGAACCTGTCTTGTTCGGTCAACTCCGAACGCACCAAGGTGGGTTGAGCACTTGAGCATCAGGAGTCACAAGCGCGCTGCTTGACCCGTGCGACCGAACCGCACGGGTACTGACGGGGGAACTGATGAGGTGCGCGTGCCCACCGCCGACGCTCGGGGGCAGTCCCTCGCGCACGGCCGGAACGTCCCTCCCTCACCGTCTCTTGGTGCCGTCATCCGGTGCCCGAGACAGGGATTAGGAGGGGGAATGCCGATGAGTGCAGTGAGCGCCGCCAAGCCGACGTATCCCGGTGTCTACGTCGAAGAGCTTCCCAGCAGCACCCGCACCATCTCGACCCTGACCACTTCGGTGACCGCCTTCGTGGGCCACACCCGCCGCGGTCCGCTGAACGAGCCGGTGCGCGTCACCAGCTTCACGGAGTTCGAGCGCCGCTTCGGAGGCCTGAGCGCCCGGAGCGCCGTCGGCTACGCCGTTCACCAGTTCTTCGGCAACGGCGGCACCGTCGCCGTGATCGTCCGGGTCGCCAAGGCCGGCAGCGGCCAGGCCGCCTGCGTCACGCTGGAGTCCACCGAGGGCCACAGCGAGTGCGACGTCCTCAAGGTGCACGCCAAGGAACCCGGCGTGTGGGGCAACGGCCTGCGTGTCGCCGTCGACTACGACACGCCCTGCCCCGACGAGACCTTCAACCTGCGCGTCCACGACGCCAAGGGCGAGGCCCGCGAGAGCTTCACCGGTCTGTCCGCCGACCCGTCCAGCGGCCGGTACGTGCAGACCGTCGTCAACGCCGGCTCCCGGCTGATCCGCGTCGAGGTCGTCGGCGAGGGCCGGCCCGACCCGTCCGGCACCGTCTCCAAGCCGTTCGGGCACGAGCTGCCCGACCTCGCGGTCGACCTCACCGTCAAGATCGGCGACGTCGAGCGGGAGTTCACGCTCTACGACCCCGACTGCGACGGCGAGGCCCCGCACTCCGTCGCCGAGCTGGCGCTGCTGCTGGAACGCAAGCTGCGCGCCCTGCCCGACGCGCCCGGCAAGCACGCCTTCGCCGGCGCCGAGGTCACCGCCTTCGGCCGGCGCGTCCAGGTCGTCGCGGGCTCCACCGACCCCGACGACGTCGTCCGCTTCCTCGGCGAGTGCGCCAACGACCTCGGCCTCGAGGCCTCCGTCAACCCGCCCGTCTTCCCGCTGGAGGGCGGCGAGGACGGCGAGGCGCCCGGACCGCGCGACCTCATCGGCTCCGAGGCCGACAAGTCCGGCATCCAGGCGTTGCGCGGCGTCGCCGACGTCAACCTGCTCGTGCTGCCCGAACTCGCGGCGTACGAGAAGGCGGAGGACGCCGTCACCGTCGTCTCGGCCGCCCAGCGGCTGTGCCAGGAGCGGCGGATCTTCCTGCTGGTCGACGCGCCGAGCACCTGGGTCAGCGTGGACACGGCCCGTGCCGGGCTCGCCGCGTTCGACGCCGTCCGCGGCAACCACGCGGGCCTGTACTTCCCGCACCTCCAGCTCACCGACCCGCTCACCGGCCGGCTGCGCTCCTTCCCGCCGTCCGGCGCCGTCGCCGGCGTCATCGCCCGTACGGACTCCGAGCGCGGCGTGTGGAAGGCCCCGGCGGGCACCGAGGCGCGGCTCGCGGGCGTGCACTCGCTCACCGTCAGCCTGACCGACCGCGAGACCGGCCTGCTCAACCCGCTCGGCGTCAACGTCCTGCGGACGTTCCCGGTGACCGGCCCGGTCGTCTGGGGCGCACGCACGCTGGAGGGCTCCGACGCCCTCGACAGCGAGTGGAAGTACGTGCCGGTGCGGCGGCTCGCCCTGCATGTCGAGGAGAGCCTCCAGCGGGGCCTGCAGTGGGTGGTGTTCGAGCCCAACGACGAGAACCTGTGGCAGCAGATCCGCCTCAGCGCCTCCTCCTACCTGCACACGCTCTTCCGCCAGGGCGCCTTCAAGGGCGGCACACCGCGCGAGGCCTACTTCGTCAAGTGCGACAGCGACACCACGACCGACGAGGACATCGAGAACGGCATCGTCAACGTCCTGGTCGGCATCGCGCCGGTCCGCCCGGCCGAGTTCGTGGTCGTCAAGATCCAGCAGACGTCCGGACAGTTCGCGCTCTAAGGAACGCTCCAAGGAATCCCTGAGGACATTTCGATGGCAGAGTTCACGGTCAACGCCCATCGTTTCGACCCGTACAAGAACTTCAAGTTCCTGGTCCTGTGGGACGGTCGGACGGTCGCGGGCATCAGCAAGATCAGTCCGCTCAAGCGGACCACCGAGGTCGTCAAGCACCGCCACGGCGGCGACCCCTCGTCACCGCGCAAGTCGCCGGGCCGCTCCGAGTTCGAGGGCATCACCCTGGAGCGGGGCGTCACGCACGACCCCGAGTTCGACCGCTGGGCCAACAAGGTCTGGCAGGTCGGCGCGGGCCTCGGCTCGGAGGTGTCCCTCGCGGACTTCCGCAAGGACATCGTGATCCAGGTCCTCAACGAGGCCGGCCAGGTCGCCGTCTCGCACAAGCTGTACCGGACCTGGCCGAGTGAGTACCAGGTTCTCGGCGAACTGGACGCCAATGCCAACGCGGTGGCCATCCAGTCGCTGAAGCTCGAGTGCGAGGGGTGGGAGCGGGACTACGAGGTGGCGGAGCCGGAGGAGCCGTCGTTCCTCAACCCGGCGTAGGCGCTCCACGGGGAGTGCCGCGATCGGCCGTCTGTTGTCTGCCGGCGCGTCGTGGCTGGTCGCGCAGTTCCCCGCGCCCCTTTGAGGGGCGCTGCTGAACCGCGTGGGTTCATGGGAACTGTTCGGACATTGGCAAGGGGGGCCAGAAGGTGATCACGCGGGCGGTCGATGTCCTGGCCACCTGGGAGTCCGGGCTCGGGCAGGCGCCGGCCGGGCGGGCGGTGTTGTTGCACCGGGCTGCCCGGCCGGATCTGGGCGGCGATCAGCAGGCGCTGCTGTCGCTGCCGGTGGGGGAGCGGGAGGCGGATCTGTTCGCCCTGCGCCGGGCCCTGTTCGGGGAGCGGATGCAGGTGCGCCTGGACTGCTCGGCGTGCGGCGCGGACATGGAGTTCGAGCTGGACGCCGGGGAGTTCGCCCGCACCCTGGCCGACCGGGGCGAACCCCTGGTGCGGGTCGCCGAGGACGGCTGGGAGGTCGAGTTCCGGGTGCCCGGCGTCGCCGACCTGACGGCGGCGGCCCGGGCCGCCGACCCGCGCGGCGTGCTGCTGGCGCGGTGTGTGGTGAGCGCCGTACGCGAGGGGGAGCCCGTGTCCGCGGACACGCTGCCCGTCGCCGTACAGCGGCGGATCGCCGAGGCGGCCCAGGCCGCCGACCCGGGTGCCGACCTCACGCTCAACATCGCCTGCCCCGAATGCGGGGAGCCCACCCGGGCCGAGCTGGACATCGCCTCCTACCTGTGGACCGAGCTGGATGCCTGGGCCCGGGACCTCCTGCTCGACGTCCATCTGCTCGCCACCGCGTACGGCTGGAGCGAGCCGGAGATCCTGGCGCTCAGCCCGCTGCGGCGCCGTTACTACCTGGAGCTGTGTGCGGATGTCTGACTCCACCTCCGACTCCACCTCGCAAGGGCGGCCGGAGCCCGACTTCCTGGACCGGCTGCTCGCCCGGTACGCGACGCCCGCCGCGCGTCGACCCGGCGTGGTGCGCGTACGACCCCGGCTGGCCGGCCCGTTCGAACGCGTCGAGGCGGTACGGGCCGCCGCGCCGGACCCGGACGGCACCGAGCCGTTGTGGCCCGTCGCTGCCCCGGCGGCGGCCGTCGCCCGGCCGGACGGGACGCGCCCGGCTGCCCGCGAGGTCGTCCGCACGGAACGGGAGCGGACGGTCGTACGGACCGAGCAGGCCCCGGCATCCGGCGAACCCGCACTTCGGCCGGCCCGGCCGGCCGAGTCCGAAGGGCCGCTGCTGCGGCCCGTCACACCCACGGGCCCCGCGCTGCGGCCGGTCCCCGACACCGCCCGCCGCGCGGCGGCCCGGGGCCGCACCGAGCGGGCGGCCCCCACGAACGCGGCGTCCGTGCCGACCCCCCCTGGTACGGACGCCGCTTCCCCCGCCGCCGTGTCCACCCCGCTGCTCCCCAG
>NZ_JBSHKH010000015.1:0-91019 GCF_053643595.1 Streptomyces sp. NPDC055506
CGGCACCTCCGCACAAGGTGCCGCCCCCGTTCTCCTCCGAAGTCCGGAGCCGCCGCGATCGGTGAGGGTCGGGGACCGACGACGGCTCCGGGTTCTGGGTGGCCCTGAAGCGGGCCGCGGGTCTAGCGGTGGTCGCTGCCCTGGGACTGGACCGCTGCCCGGCCGGCCTCCAGGCGGGCCACCGGGATGCGGAACGGGGAGCAGGAGACGTAGTCGAGTCCGACCTCGTGGAAGAAGTGGACCGACTCCGGGTCGCCGCCGTGCTCGCCGCAGACGCCGAGCTTGAGGTCGGGGCGGGTCTCGCGGCCGGCCTTGGCGGCGAGCTTCACCAGGGAGCCCACGCCGTCACGGTCGATCGTCTCGAACGGGGAGACTCCGAAGATGCCCTTCTCCAGGTACGCCGTGAAGAACGAGGCCTCCACGTCGTCCCGGCTGAAGCCCCACACCGTCTGGGTCAGGTCGTTCGTGCCGAAGGAGAAGAACTGGGCCGCCTCGGCGATCTGACCGGCGGTCAGGGCGGCGCGCGGCAGCTCGATCATCGTGCCGATGGACAGCTTGAGCTGCGCGCCCGAGGCAGCCTCCACCTCGGCGATGACCTTGTCGGCCTCCTCGCGCACGATCTCCAGCTCCTGCACCGTGCCGACGAGCGGGATCATGATCTCGGCGCGCGGGTCGCCCTTGGCGGCCTTGCGCTCGGCCGCGGCCTCGGCGATCGCCCGGACCTGCATGGTGAACAGGCCGGGGATGACCAGGCCGAGACGCACGCCGCGCAGACCCAGCATCGGGTTCTGCTCGTGCAGGCGGTGGACCGCCTGGAGCAGGCGCAGTTCGTTCTCGTGCGGCTCCTGGCGGGACTCGGCGAGGGCCACCCGGACGGACAGCTCGGTGATGTCCGGGAGGAACTCGTGCAGCGGCGGGTCCAGGAGCCGGATGGTGACCGGGAGGCCGTCCATCGACTCGAAGAGCTGGACGAAGTCCTGCTTCTGGAGCGGGAGCAGCTCCTTGAGGGACTCCTCGCGCTCGTTCTGGGTGTCGGCCAGGATCAGCCGCTCCACCAGCTCGCGCCGGTCGCCGAGGAACATGTGCTCGGTGCGGCACAGGCCGATGCCCTGGGCGCCGAAGCGGCGGGCCCGCAGCGCGTCCTCGGCGTTGTCGGCGTTGGCACGCACGCGCAGCCGGCGCTTGCGGTCGGCGAAGGCCATCATCCGGTGGACGGCCTCGACGAGCTCGTCGGCGTCGTCGGCGCCCGGGTGCATCCGGCCCTCGAAGTACTCCACGACCGGCGAGGGCACGACCGGCACCTCACCGAGGTAGACCTTGCCGGAGGAGCCGTCGATGGAGACGACGTCGCCCTCCTCGACGACGTGCCCGCCCGGCACGGTCATCCGGCGGCGCTTGGTGTCGACCTCCAGCTCCTCGGCGCCGCAGACACAGGTCTTGCCCATGCCGCGCGCGACGACGGCCGCGTGGGAGGTCTTGCCGCCGCGCGAGGTCAGGATGCCCTCGGCGGCGATCATGCCGTCCAGGTCGTCGGGGTTGGTCTCACGGCGGATCAGGATGACCTTCTCGCCCGAACGCGACCACTTCACGGCCGTGTACGAGTCGAAGACCGCCTTGCCGACCGCCGCGCCCGGCGAGGCCGCGATGCCCCGGCCGACCTGCTCGACCTTCGCGCTCTCGTCGAAGCGCGGGAACATCAGCTGAGCGAGCTGGGCGCCGTTGACACGCGTGAGCGCCTCGGCCTCGTCGATCAGGCCCTGGTCCACCAGCTGGGTCGCGATACGGAAGGCCGCGCCCGCGGTGCGCTTGCCGACGCGGGTCTGGAGCATCCACAGCACACCGCGCTCGATGGTGAACTCGATGTCGCAGAGATCCTTGTAGTGGTTCTCCAGCGTCTCCATGATCTGCATCAGCTGGTCGTACGACTTCTTGTCGATCTGCTCCAGATCGGCGAGCGGCACGGTGTTGCGGATGCCCGCGACCACGTCCTCGCCCTGCGCGTTCTGCAGGTAGTCGCCGTAGACGCCCTGGTGGCCGGAGGCGGGGTCGCGGGTGAAGGCGACGCCGGTGCCGGAGTCCGGGCCGAGGTTGCCGAAGACCATGGAACAGACGTTGACGGCCGTGCCCAGGTCGTGCGGGATGCGCTCCTGGCGGCGGTAGAGCTTGGCCCGGTCGGTGTTCCAGGAGTCGAAGACCGCGTGGATGGCGAGGTCCATCTGCTCGCGCGGGCTCTGCGGGAAGTCCCGGCCGGCCTCGGTCTTGACGATCTTCTTGAACTTGGTGACGAGCTTCTTGAGGTCGGCCGCCTCCAGCTCGGTGTCGACCGTGACCTTCTTGGCCGCCTTCGCCGCCTCCAGCGCGTCCTCGAAGAGCTCCCCGTCGACGCCGAGGACGGTCTTGCCGAACATCTGGATGAGGCGGCGGTAGGAGTCCCAGGCGAAGCGGTCGTCGCCGGCCTGCTTGGCGAGGCCCTGCACCGACTTGTCGGAGAGGCCGATGTTGAGGACGGTGTCCATCATGCCGGGCATGGAGAACTTGGCGCCCGAGCGCACCGACACCAGCAGCGGGTCGTCCGCCTGGCCGAGCTTCTTGCCCATACGGGCCTCGAGCGCGTCGAGGTGTGCACTCACCTCGTCACGCAGTGCCGCCGGCTCCTCGCCGCTGTCGAGGTAGACCTTGCAGGCCTCGGTGGTGATCGTGAAGCCGGGCGGGACCGGAAGGCCCAGGTTGGTCATCTCGGCGAGGTTCGCGCCCTTGCCACCGAGGAGGTCCTTGAGGTCCTTGTTGCCCTCGGTGAAGTCGTAAACGAACTTCACGCCCTCAACGCTCGCGGCCTGCTCGGCTACCGGGAGATCTTTGTTTTCCGACACGGGTCTCGACTCCTCGAGGACGCGGTGGCTGCCCTGACGGCCAGGAACATACCCAGATCGAAGGCGTCTGGGTACGTCCATGCGCGCGTCATGCGCCTGTAACCACTCGTCCGCCAGCGGATCGAAAGTCAAGGCTTGGCAAGCAATCACAGCCGCATGTGTTCACTTCTTGAACGCATAAACCTCTATCGAACTCTCGGATCGCTCATCTGAGCGTCGTTCACCACGCTTGAGTTCGATCGATGAACGATCAAAGCATGGCACTCAGTGCCACCCTTTGGAGAAGTGCAGCCGCTCAAGATCCGCTCATCTGAGCGCAACCCTTATCAGGGGTGGCGAGAATCACGCTGCCACAGCCAGCCGGATTTCACCATGCGGACGTGTAGCGGGGGCGAAATGTCCCGGTCACACGCCGAGCGCCCGCAGCCGCTCCTCGACCCGTTCGGGGGCGTACAGATGCTCGACGACCATCGCACCCGCTCCCACCAGCCCCGCACGCTCGCCCAGCCGTGAGGTCACCACCTCCAGGTGGGCCGTGGAGCGGGGCAGCGCCCGCTGGTAGAGCAGTTCGCGCACACCTGTCAGGAAGGCAGTTCCGGCCAGATCCCCGGCGATCATCAGCACTCCGGGGTTCAGCAGGGTCACCACGGTCGCCAGCACGTCCCCGACCCGGCGCCCGGCCTCCCGCGCTAGACCGACCGCCTCGGGGTGCCCGGACGACAGCAGGTCCCGCACATCCGAGCCGGAGGCCGCCGGCACCCCGGCCTCCGCCAGCCGCCGCGCCACGGCCCCACCGCTCGCGACGGCGGCCAGACAGCCGTACGAACCGCACCGGCACAGCGCCTGGGCGCCCTCCGGCACCCGGATGTGCCCGATGTCCCCGGCGCCCCCGTCCACGCCCCGGAACACCGAGCCGTCCACCACGACCCCGGCGCCGATGCCGGTGGAGACCTTGACCAGCACGAAGGCCGAACAGTCGGGGTAGCCGCTGCGCTGTTCGCCGTACGCCATGAGGTTGGCGTCGTTGTCCACCAGCACGGGCACGGAGGCGGCGCCGGTGTGCTCGGTGAGCGCCCGGGCCAGCCGCCCCCGTATGCCGTAGCCGTCCCAGCCGGGCATGATCGGCGGCTGGACGACGCGGCCGGTCTCGGTGTCGACCGGGCCGGGCACCGCGAGCCCCACACCGCACACCGACTCGGCCGGGCGGCCCGCCTTCTCCAGCAGCTCGGCGAACCAGCGGCCGAGTTCGCCGAGCACGACGTCCGGCCCGTCCTCGATGACCAGGGTGCCGGAGTGCTCGGCGAGGATCTCGCCGCTCAGCGACAGCACGGCCGCCCGCGCGTGCCGGGTGTCGAGGTCGGCCGCCAGGACGACGGCGTGCTCGTCGTCGAATTCCAGGGTGATGGAGGGGCGTCCGCCCAGCGGGGAGTCCACCGGCCCCCCGGCGCCCTCGCGCAGCCAGCCCGCGCGGAACAGCCGGTCGAGCCGCTGCCCGACGGTGGCCCTGGACAGTCCGGTCGCCTGCTGGAGCGCGCCCCGGGTCACCGCGCGGCGACTGCGCACCAGTTCGAGCAGTTCGCCGGCGCTCGCCTGGCCGACCCCTCGTCCCGTTCTCTGCCCCGTCATCCCGGGCTGTCCGGTCATGCACACCCCCTTGTGTTTCCCAACCTTGCCTTACATAGTGGGTTTTGCGTGTTAAATAGACGTAACCCCACAGTAGCCGCAGCCGAACCTGCCGGCCGGACGTCTTTCCGGAGAGCCCCGAGTGGACCGCACCGCCCAACGCGCCCTACGTCCTACGGGACGCACCGTTGCATACGATCCGTCCAGCACCGCCTCACCCCTGCACATCAGGGCCGCCGCGGTGCTGGAGGAAGGCTGGACGGGGACGTCCACCGTCCCTTCGCGCAGCCTGTATCCGCACCAGTGGTCGTGGGACTCGGCGTTCATCGCGATCGGCCTGCGGCACGTCTCGCCGTTACGCGCCCAGACGGAACTGGACACGCTGCTGGCGGCCCAGTGGGCGGACGGGCGGATCCCGCACATCGTCTTCAACCCCTCCGTCCCCCTCGACGCGTACTTCCCGAGCCCCGACTTCTGGCGCTCCTCGACCGCGGGACGCACCGCGGGCGCCCCGCGCACCGTACAGACCTCCGGGATCGTGCAACCACCGGTCCACGCGCTGGCAGCGTGGCTGGTGCACCTCGCCGACCCGGGTCTGTCGCGGGCGCGCGGTTTCCTCACCCGGGTGTATCCCCGCCTCGCGGCCTGGCACCGGTATCTGCTGCACCAGCGCGACCTGGGCGGGGGCGGACTGGTGTCCGTCGTGCACCCCTGGGAGCAGGGCATGGACAACAGCCCCTGCTGGGACCGTCCGCTCTCCCGGGTCACCCCGGCCCCGGCCCGCTCCTTCCGCCGCGCCGACCTCGACCACGGCTCCCCCGAGGACCGGCCGACGGACCTGGACTACGGGCGGTACGTGCGGCTGGCGAGCGACTACCGGGACCGCGGATACGCCGACGGGGCAGGAGAGTTCGCCGTGGAGGACCCGGCGTTCAACGCGCTGCTCATCGCCTCCGAGTACGCCCTGGCCCGGATCGCCCACGAGCTGGGCGCGGCGGGCTCGGCCCGGCAGGCCCGCGCCGAGCGGCTGACGGCGGCCCTGGTGGAGCGGCTGTGGGAGCCCGCCGCGGGGATGTTCCTGTGCCGGGACGTGCGCGCCGGGGAGCTGATCCCCGAGCGCGGGGTCTCCGGGCTGATCCCGCTGCTGCTGCCGTCCCTGCCCCGCGACCTCGCCGGCACCCTGGTCCGCACGATGTGCGGCCCGCACTTCGGCCTCGGCGGCACCACCCGCCTGGTGCCCAGCTACGACCTGCTCGGCGAGGCCTTCGACCCGCACCGCTACTGGCGCGGCCCGGCCTGGTTCAACACCAACTGGCTGCTGGAGGGCGGCCTGCGGCTGCACGGCGAGCGCGGCCGGGCCGACGCCCTGCGCAAGGGCATCCTGCACACCGCCGGCGCCTCCGATTTCGCGGAGTACGTCGACCCGTACACGACACAGGCCTGCGGCGCCACCGGCTTCGGCTGGACCGCCGCGCTCACGCTCGACCTGCTGCACGACCGGCCCGCAGGGGACAGAAACGGCGTCACGGCGATCAAGGGAGGGGACCGGGCATGACGGACCGGCATCATCTGCTCGTGCACGGCGGGACGTTCGCCGCCGTGGGGGACCGCGGCGACATCAGCGGCTACCGGGGCGGCAGCGCCCCGGACGGAATGTTCGTACGGGACGCACGGCATCTCAGCCGGTGGCAGCTCACCGTGGACGGGGCCGTGCCCGACACGCTGACGCCGGTGGCCGACGGGGACACCGCGCGCTGCGTCCTCGTGCCGCGCGGCGGCCGCAACGAGCCGCCCGCCTGCACGCTCTTCCGTGAACAGGCCGTCGGCGACGCCTCGTTCGTGGAGTCGCTGCGCATCACCAGCAACCGCCCGACGCCGACGACGGTCCGCCTCGCGCTCACCGCCGACGCCGACTTCACCGACCAGTTCGAGCTGCGCTCCGATCACCGCACCTACACCAAGGCCGGTGCGGTCCGCTCCCGCCAGGTCCTCGGCCACGGCGTGGAGTTCACCTACCGGCGCGGCGAGTGGCGCTCGTGCACGACGGTGACGGCCGACCCCCATCCGAACGCCGTGGAGGAGACCGGCACCGGCGCCCGCCGCCTGGTGTGGACCCTGGAGCTCGAACCGCACGGCACGGCCGAGCTGATCCTGCGGGTCATGGCCCGCCCGCACGGCGAGAAGCGGGCCCTGCGCGTCCCCCGCTCCCCCGCCGCCGTTCGGGAGCAACTGCTCGCCCGGGAGGGCGAGTTCGTGGAGGGCCTGGCCTTCCCGGCCGGCTGGCCCGAGCTGGCCGCCGCCTGCTCCCGGGGCCTCGCCGACCTCGCCGCGCTCCAGGTCCCGGCGAAGGGCCCGGACGGCGAGGAACTGCGGGTCCCGGCCGCCGGCGCCCCCTGGTTCCTGACCCTGCTGGGCCGGGACGCCCTGCTGACGTCGCTGTTCGCGCTGCCCTACCGGCCCCGGCTGGCCGCCGCCACCCTGCCCGCGCTCGCCGCGACCCAGGCCACGGATGCCGGCGCGAGCGAGGTCGCCCAGCCCGGAAAGATCGTCCACGAGGTGCGGCACGGCGAACTGGCCCACTTCGGCCAGGTCCCCTACGGCCGCTACTACGGCTCGGTCGACGCCACTCCGCTGTTCCTCGTCCTCCTCGGCGCCTACGCGGAACAGACCGGCGACACCGTCCTGGCCCGCCGTCTGGAGCCACACGCCCGCGCGGCGGTCGGCTGGATGCTGGACCACGGCGGCCTGACCTCGCGCGGCTACCTCGTCTACCGCGCCGACCAGGGCGGCCTCGCCAACCAGAACTGGAAGGACTCCCCCGGCGCCATCTGCTCCGCCGAGGGCACCCGCCCCCACGGGCCGGTGACGGCCGCGGGCGCCCAGGGCTACGCCTACGACGCGCTGCGCCGCACGGCGTGGCTCGCGCGCACGGTGTGGCAGGACGGGACGTACGCGGACCTGCTGGAACAGGCGGCCGGTGATCTGCGCGACCGTTTCCAGCGGGACTTCTGGATGGCGGAGCACTCCTTCCCCGCGCTCGCGCTCGACGGCCGGGGCGACCAGGTCGACGCCCTGGCCTCCGACGCCGGGCATCTGCTGTGGTCGGGCCTGCTGGACAAGGAGTACGGCGAACAGGTCGGCCGGCGCCTCCTCGAACCGGACTTCTTCTCCGGCTGGGGCGTACGCACCCTGGCCGCGGGCCAGCCGGCCTTCCACCCGCTCTCCTACCACCGCGGTTCGGTCTGGCCGCACGACAACGCGCTGATCGCACTGGGCCTGGCCCGCTACGGACTGCACGACGAGGCCCGCGCGGTCGCCCGCGGCCTGGTCGACGCGGCGACCGCGACCGGCAACCGGCTCCCGGAGGTCCTCGCGGGCTACGGCCGCGACACCCACCCGGAGCCGGTGCCGTACCCGCACGCGTGCGTACGCGAATCTCGCTCGGCCTCGGCCCCGTTGGCACTGCTCACGGCGGTCGGGGGCGTCTGAAGAGCGGCCGGTCGGACGGTTGGCCGGGCGTTTGCCGGGTGTTTGCCGAGCGCTGGCCCGGCGGGCTGAACGCACCTGGTGGGCGCCCCGTACGGAACTGAGGCGGACCCGTACCCCCACGCGGGTCCGCCACCTCGCCGGGTTTCGTACGGGAAGGACCTCCGGGTGCCTGTCTTCACACGCCTCCGCCAGTCATCGCAGCCGGGTGCCCCGGGGGCCGAGTCCGAGACGGAGCGTGCGGAGAAGGAGGGGGTCGTCACCGAGGAGACGGAGAGTCCCGCCCTCGGATCCCGCCTCACCCGCCTCCGCACCTGGCGCACCCGCCACCCCGGCGCCTCCCGCGCCCTCTCCTGGACCACCACCGCCCTCGCCGCCGCCCTGATCCTCGGCGCCCTGCTGCTGCCCAACACCCTCCCCGCCGTGGGGCCGAAGAGCTTCACGCGCATACCGGCCGAGGCGGTCGTCGGGGCCGTCGTGATGCTGTGGCTGCCGCGCCGGCCCCGGCTGGCCGCGGCGACGCTGTACGGGCTCGGCCTGACCGCGCTGACCGCCGTGAACCTGCTCGACATGGGGTTCAACGAGTATCTGGGCCGGGGCTTCAACGCCGCGCTGGACTGGGACCTGCTGCCCGACGCCCAGGCGTACGTCGGGGACACCCTGGGCGGCGGTGTCGCGACCGCCGCCGCCGTCGGCGCGATCGTGCTGGTCCTGCTGCTGGCGGCCGTCATGGTCGCGGCGACGGTCCGGCTCAGCGACCTGCTCGTCCGCCACCGGCCCCGGGCGGCCCGGGGCGCGCTGATCGCCGGCGTGGTCTGGGTCACCTGCTCCGCGATGGGCCTGACGCTCTTCGGCGGGCCGATCGCCTCCGAGCGCGGCGCCGGCGCGCTCAGGGTCCACGCCCAGCGGACGGTGGAGTCCCTGCGCGACGAGGCGGCCTTCGCCAAGCAAGCCCAGGCGGACACCTTCGGCAACACCCCGCCCGACCAGCTCCTGCCCGACCTGCGCGGCAAGGACGTCATCTTCACGTTCATCGAGAGCTACGGCCGCAGCGCCGTCGAGGATCCGATCATGGCGCCCGGCGTCGACCGCACCCTCGACACCAGCGGCAAGGCCCTGGAGAAGGCCGGCTTCGCCGCCCGCAGCGGCTGGCTGACCTCGGCGACCTTCGGCGGCAGCAGCTGGCTCGGCCACTCCACGACCATGTCCGGCCTGTGGATCGACAACCAGCGCCGGTACCGCACGGTCACCGCGGGCGACCACCTCACCCTCACCAAGGCGTTCCGCAAGAGCGGCGCCTGGGACACGGTCGGCGTGATGCCGGGCGTGCAGAAGGGCTGGCCGGAGGAGAAGTGGTACGGCCTCGACAAGCTCTACGACGCCTACGACCTGGGGTACAAGGGCCCGAAGTTCAGCTGGTCGACCATGCCCGACCAATACGCGCTGGAGGCGTTCCAGCGTCAGGTGCACGGCAAGAAGCGCGACAAGCCGCTGATGTCGTTCGTCATCCTGACCTCCAGTCACCAGCCCTGGGCGCCGCTCCCGAAGATGGTCGACTGGGACGAACTCGGCGACGGCTCACGCTTCGACGCCGTCCAGAAGGCCGGCAAGAAGGCCTCGGACGTCCTCACCGACACCACCGAGTCCCGGCAGGAGTACGGCAAGTCCATCCAGTACTCGCTCACCAGCCTCACCCAGTGGCTGGAGCGCTACGGCACCGACGACACAGTCCTGGTCTTCCTGGGCGACCACCAGCCCATGGCCCGGGTCAGCGGCATCCGCGCCAGCCGCGACGTGCCGGTCTCCATCGTCGCGAAGGACCCGAAGGTCCTCGACAAGGTCGCCGACTGGAACTGGACGGAGGGCCTCAAGCCCGACCCCGACGCCCCGGTGTGGAAGATGAGCGCCTTCCGCGACCGCTTCCTCAAGGCGTACGGCTCCACACCGCACCGCTCGGAGGGCTGATCAGCCGCCGGAGGTGTCGAGCTCGGCGTCCTCGCCGACCCCGGCGCAGTCGTAGGGGTCCTTCAGCCAGCCGTCCGGCAGCACCACCCGGTTGTTGCCGGACGTACGGCCCCGGGGCCCGTCGGCGCCGGCGGGCCAGGGCTGGTCGAGGTCCAGCTCGTCCAGGCCGGAGCGCAGCTCTTCGAGCGAGGAGGTGATCGCGAGGCGCTTGCGCATCTCGGAGCCGACCGCGAAGCCCTTCAGATACCAGGCGACGTGCTTGCGGAAGTCGATGACCCCGCGCGCCTCGTCCCCGATCCACTCGCCGAGCAGGGTGGCGTGCCGGACCATGACGTCGGCGACCTCGCGCAGCGCCGGGCGGGCGATGTCCTGGGGGCGCCCCTCGAAGGCGGCCACCAGGTCGGCGAACAGCCACGGCCGCCCGAGGCAGCCACGCCCCACCACGACACCGTCGCAGCCGGTCTCGCGCACCATCCGCAGCGCGTCCTCGGCCGACCAGATGTCGCCGTTGCCGAGCACCGGGATCTCCGGCACGTGCTCCTTCAGCCGGGCGATGGCGTCCCAGTCGGCGGTGCCGCCGTAGTGCTGGGCGGCGGTGCGGCCGTGCAGCGCGATGGCGGTGACGCCCTCCTCGACGGCGATCCGGCCGGCGTCCAGGAAGGTGATGTGGTCGTCGTCGATGCCCTTGCGCATCTTCATCGTCACGGGCAGATCGCCGGCGCCGCTGACGGCCTCGCGCAGGATGGCCCGCAGCAGGTTCCGCTTGTACGGCAGCGCGGAGCCGCCGCCCTTCCTTGTGACCTTCGGCACCGGGCAGCCGAAGTTGAGGTCGATGTGGTCGGCGAGGTCCTCTTCCGCGATCATGCGGACGGCCTTGCCGACGGTCGCCGGGTCCACGCCGTAGAGCTGGATCGACCGGGGCCGCTCCGTCTCGTCGAAGTGGATGAGCTGCATGGTCTTCTCGTTGCGTTCGACCAGCGCCCGGGTGGTGATCATCTCGCTGACGAACAGGCCCTTACCTCCGCTGAACTCCCGGCACAGCGTGCGGAAGGGCGCGTTGGTGATCCCGGCCATGGGGGCCAGTACGACGGGGGGCTGGACGGTGTGCGGGCCGATCTGGAGGGGCGTGGACATGCATCCATTGTGCCGTGCAATGAGACGGTAAAATTCATTAGTTAGCCACACTATTGAAATCGGCGTACGATGGCACGCATGCCCGAGCTCAGCCCCCGCCGCCGCATGCTGGTGCTCGCGATCTGCTGTATGAGCCTGCTGATCGTGAGCCTCGACAACACGGTCCTGAACGTGGCCCTGCCGTCCATGCAGCAGGACCTGCACGCCAGCACGTCCGGCCTGCAGTGGACGATCGACGCCTACACCCTGGTCCTGGCCTCGCTACTGATGCTCGCGGGCTCCACGGCCGACCGCATCGGCCGCAAGCGCGTCTTCATGGCGGGCCTGATCGTCTTCACCATCGGCTCGGTGCTGTGCTCCCTCGCTCCGAACCTGGAGGCGCTGGTCGCCTTCCGGATGGTGCAGGCGGTGGGCGGCTCGATGCTGAACCCGGTCGCCATGTCGATCATCACCAACACGTTCACCGACCCGCGTGAGCGGGCCCGCGCCATCGGCGTGTGGGGCGCGGTCGTCGGCATATCGATGGCCGCCGGCCCGCTGGTCGGCGGCCTGCTCGTCGAGTCGGTCGGCTGGCGCTCCATCTTCTGGATCAACCTGCCGGTGGGCCTCGCGGCCCTGCTTCTCACCCTGCGCTTCGTCCCCGAGTCCCGCGCCGGCAAGGCCCGCCGCCCCGACCCGGTCGGCCAGCTCCTGGTGATCGCCCTCTTCGGCTCCCTGACGTACGCGATCATCGAGGCGCCGACCACGCCGTTCGCCTCCATCGCCCCGCTGGCCGCGGT
The DNA here is from genome assembly GCF_053643595.1 of Streptomyces sp. NPDC055506. NCBI lineage: Bacteria > Bacillati > Actinomycetota > Actinomycetes > Kitasatosporales > Streptomycetaceae > Streptomyces > Streptomyces sp. NPDC055506. Next base: position 11,858 of record NZ_JBSHKH010000015.1, read on the forward strand.
CGCCCTGGCCGCCCTCCTCGGCCTGCTCTGGTACGAGCCGCGCCGCACGGAACCCTTGATCGATCTGCGGTTCTTCCGCTCGGCGCCGTTCAGTGGGGCCACGGTCATCGCGGTCAGCGCGTTCGCCGCGCTCGGCGGGTTCCTCTTCCTGTCCACGCTGTACCTCCAGAACGTCCGCGGTCTGACCGCCCTGGAGGCGGGCCTGTGGATGCTGCCGATGGCGGCTCCGACGTTCCTGTGCGCCCCGCTCTCCGGCCGCCTGGTCGGCACCCGCGGCCCACGTCTCCCGCTGGTGATCGCCGGCTTCGCGATGACCGCGAGCGGCGTGCTGTTCGCCGCGTTCGAGGCCGAGACGTCCAATGTCACGCTCTTCGCCGGGTACGTCCTCTTCGGCATCGGCTTCGGTTTCGTCAACGCGCCGATCACCAACACGGCGGTGTCCGGGATGCCGCGTGCGCAGGCGGGTGTCGCCGCGGCGGTGGCCTCGACGAGCCGACAGCTCGGGCAGACGCTCGGCGTCGCGGTGGTGGGGGCCGTGCTCGCCTCCGGCGTGGGCTCGTCGTCGTATCGGGAGACGTTCGTGTCGGCGGCCCGGCCGGGGTGGTGGATCCTCGCGGCCTGCGGGTTCGCGGTGCTGGCGCTGGGGGCGGTGACGAGTGGGCGGTGGGCCCGGGGGACCGCCGAGCGGGCCGCGGAGAGGCTGGAGGCGGCTGAGGTGCGGGATGTGATGGTGACCGCGGACCGTGCCACGTAGCCGTGGTTCGTTGCCTGTTGGACAACACGGGGCGTATCCCGGGCGGTTAGGTGAGGAACCTGACCGTTGAACCCTCAATCTCATTCCACCGTCCGCGACTTGCCACCCCGTTCTGAGCAGCAGAAACTGGAAGTGAAGACGTAGAGCCCACCGATCGTCCGACTCTGCGCCGCCCCGACCGTTGCGAACAAAGGGGCTGAGCCGGTGGACAACACACTGCACATCCTCCTCGCCGAAGAGGACGCGGAAGCCGAACATGTCGCGGAACTGACCGCCTACCTGCGCGAGGAACTGCTCGAGCTCGACGTGGACGACGTCACGACACTCCCCGGCGGGGAGGCCCCGTCCGGAGCGCGGGCCGTTGACGTCACTCAGATCGGTGCCCTGCTGGTGGCCCTGGGCAGCTCGGCGACCGCGCTGAGCCAGGTGGCGACCGTGCTCCGGTCGTGGCTGGGCCGGCGCCATGACACCCGCCCGTCCATGCGTCTGCAGATGGGCGACGACGTCCTGGAGGTGTCCGAGGCGACCGACGAACAGGTCGCGGAGGCGTTCAGGATCTTCGTCGAGCGCCATTCCCCGGCTGGAGCCGAGCCATGACGGAATCCAGACACGCGATGATCATCGCCAACGACCGGTACACCGACCAGGGGCTCAAGAAGCTCAAGGCGCCCGCCCAGGACGCCGCCGCCCTGGAGAGGGTGCTGCACGACCCGCAGATCGGCGACTTCGAGGTGGAGGTCGTGCACAACGCGTCGGCCGACCTGATGCGCAGGCGCATCCAGCGCTTCTTCAACGAGCGCGGCCGCGCCGACACGCTCCTGCTGCACTTCTCCTGTCACGGCATCAAGAGCGAGTCCGGCGAGCTGTACTTGGCCGCGAGCGACACCGAGCCCCCGCTGCTGGCCGCAACGGCCGTCCCCTCGCAGTTCGTCCGAAGCTGCATGTACGGCACCCGGGCGGGCCGCACCGTCCTGTTCCTCGACTGCTGCTACGGCGGCGCCTTCTCCCGGGGCTCGACCTCTGTGCGCGCTTCCGGAGAGATCAACGTCCTCGAGTCGTTCGCGAAGGGCGAGCCGGCCACGGGGCGGGGGTGGGCCGTGATCACCGCGTCGGACTCCATGGAGTACGCCTTCGAGGGCAGCAAACTCGCGGAGAACTCCGGTCCGCGGCCTTCGCTGTTCACGCACGCGGTCGTCGAGGGCCTGGAGACCGGCGAGGCCGACCTCGACGCGGACGGGAAAGTCTCCCTGGACGACCTGTACGAGTACGTCTACAGGCACGTACAGGAGCAGAACCCCCATCAGACGCCGAAGAAGGCGGCGGAGCTGCGCGGGGAGCTGCATCTGGCACAGAGTCGGCGGGGCCGCATCAAGATCGTCGCCGATCCCTCGCCGCCCTCCCTGCGGGCGGCCATGAACAGCGACGACTTCCTCACCCGGCAGGGCGCGGTGACGGAGTTGCGCAAACGACTCCAGCGCAGGGAGCTGCCCATGGCGGAAGGGGCGCGTCAGCACCTGGAGGAGGTCGCGCGGAACGACATCCAGCCGATCGCCGAACTGGCGTCCGACGCCTTGAGCAAGATCCACCTGGCACCGTCCCCGGACCACCTGGACTTCGGCCAGGTACCAAGGGGCTCGCCCCCTCGGAAGCAGTCGGTGACCCTGCACGGCCCACCGCTGGCCCGTCACTGCGTGGCCCAGTCCAAACAGACGTGGCTGCGGGTCGATCCGACCCAGCGGGGCCTGGATGTCCACGTCGACACGACGGCCGGGGGGCGTCTGTCCGGCGACATCGTGCTGAAGGGTGTGGCCGACGAGGCATTGATCCACGTCGAGGCGGTGGTGGATCCGGTACCCGAGCGCGGAGGCGAGCCTCCGAACTCCAAAGGGCGGACGGCCGAGTCGGGCGGCAAGCGGGACCCGGTGGTCGTCGGGCCCACGCGCATCCCGCCCCCTCCCAAGAAGCCGCCCCCGACCTCCCCGTCCGGACCCGCTCCCGTCCTGGCCGGTGCCGCCCTCGCTCTCGCCGTCACGGCGGTCATCACGCTCGTACTGGCCCTCAAGGCGGGGGTAACGGCCATCACCGAGCGGGGCGACGAAGGGGTGTACGGCCGTATCGAGGACAACATCCGCGAGCACGGAGCACTCACACCGCTCATCGTGTGCCTGATCACCGGTGCGTTGGCGCTGGTCGCCGGCGCCTTCGCCCGGCACGAACTGGGAGCACGGCGAAAGCTCTACACGGGCAAGACGGCGAGCGGCACGCACGCCCTGACCGCAGTGGCGAAGGGCCTGGCGATCCCGGTACTCATCCTGGCCGTACTCGCGGGCATCACCTACCTGGTGGGCAGCCCGCATTGGTGAGGAGAGACACTGCCTCGTCCGATGGCACGTATGTCACGATCCGCGGCCCCGCTCCCGGTGTCAGCCACAGGTCCGTGTGGTCGACGGTGATGCGGCCGACGTGGCGCCTCGTGGCGGTCCCAGGCCGTGCGGAACTCGGGGGACTCCGTGCGCAGGCGCTTGCGCAGCATCTTCCAGGCGGGCTCGGTGAGATGGCCGGCCATCGCGGCGCGGAAGCGGGCCGCCATCAGGCGTGATGATCACCACTCAGCAGTCGGCACTGGCCCTCGGTGTGGCCACCCTGGGCACGCTGTTCCTGTCCCTGGTCCCGGGGATGGGCATGCGGGACGCCCTGGTCACGACGCTGCTGGTACAGCTCGCCGGGGTGGGCTGACGGGCCTGCTGAGCCTCAGGCTGCCGCGCGAGGTCGTCTGAGACAGTTCGCGGCCTGATAACTCGCATCCGGGGAAACCCTGTTGATGTTGGTCTTGCCGCACACTCCTTACTGCGAGCGGACCGGACGGGCCGGATTCCTGGACGCGGGAGGCGTCATGACGCAGATCGACACGAGCAAGGTGAGCCGCTGGGACCAGCACGGCCGCGAACACGTGGTGCGGGTACAGCGCACGGGCATGCAGCGCACGATCAGATGCGACACCTGCGGCTGGCGCAGAGGAGCGCAGTTCCTGCCCTGGCTGAAGGCGGAGGAACATCTGGCGGAGGCCCATCAGGCGACGGTGGACCCGACGGCGGCCTGAACGGCCGGGCGGGCCGGCCCTGGACGAGTCATTCCGAATGTCCGTGACCGTCTCGGGTTCGCGGTCGAGCATTGCGGTCAGTACCTCGCGCTCGTCTATCGTCGGGTTCGCCAGCGCCCACAGGATCGGCATGCCGGCCGGGGTGCACACCAGGCAACGCGGCCCTCAGCCGCTTGTTCCAGCCCGGCTGCACGGGCACGTACGGGAACATTGCGCCCAGGCGAGAGTGCACGAATCACAGCCACCGCGACTCCGAGGTGAAGCCCAGCAGCGCTTGCGCGACGGCGAGGCAGACGAGCTCGGAAGTCCGTCAGCTGCGGCGGCCGGCCTTGCAGGCGGCCATCGGGCTGATGGGAGGCCGACGGCGAGGCCCGCGCGCACCGGCACTGGCACCGGGCGCGTGATTCTCGTGTAGCAGTCGCTCCGTATGCGGCGCAAGATGGAGAGTGCTGCTCGAAGAGCTCGGCGACGTTGCCTGCGGCGCCGTTCCCGCCGCCGCAGGCCAGGCCGCGGCCAAAGTGCTAAGCATGCACCTGACTGCCGGCCCACACTTGGGACGAACCCCGGCCCCATGTCCGAGCCTGACGGTTCCGGCCAGCAGGAGGTCCGATGGTGGAGGAAGAGTCGCGACTGCGCGAACTGGCAGTTCGTGTCCGGACCGCTGACGTCGTCGACGCGATGGGGCGATTTCATCGGCACCGATGCCATCTGACCGACCTGAAGAGCCCCACGCCGGATCGCCTGCTCTTCGGCCCGGCCGTCACCGTTTCCTATCTGCCCTCGTGCCAGAAGGCTCTGCCGCCCGAGCGCTACAACTTCGCCGAACTCTTCCGCGAGGCCATCCGCGACGGGGGTCAGGGACGGGTGCTGGTTCTGGCGAGCAACGGGTACCCGGACGCGTCGCTCGGCGGCAAGGTCAAGCTGTCCCCGCTCGCTGTCCACGGGCTCGCCGGAATCCTGACGGACGGTCGCCTGCGTGACTTCGCAGAGCTGTCGGAGTACGAGTTCGCCGCATATTGCAGTGGCGAAGCCGTGCGATGGGGTGGGGACGCCGTCACCCCGTTCGAGGCGAACCGGCCCGCGGTGGTGTCGGGTGTGGTGGTGCGTCCCGGAGACTACGTGTTCGCCGACGCCGCCGGGGCGGCGGTTATCCCGGGGGCGGAGGTTCTGGCTGTCCTCGAGGAGGCCGTACAAGTGGTGAGCGACGAAGCACGCTACGTAGAAAAGAATCGCCGGGAGGGCGATCGTGGAGACGACGGTGCGCCGAAGGAGTAGCCGCCGGCAACCCCGCCCTGACGGGCAGCAACGGCATCCACGTCACACGGCCGCCCACCCGCCAGCTCATCGGTGTTCGGGGTTCGGATAGTCGAAGCGGGCTCCTGCGTCCCACTCGGCGCGCTGGTTTCCGTGAGCGGGGATGCCGTCGGTCCGCTTGAGAATGGCGGCGAGATGCATCAAGTTCCAGGCCATAAAGGTGGTGTTGCGATTGGTGAAATCGTTCTCCGGCCCACCCGATCCGGGGTCGAGATACGAGGGTCCTGGCCCGGCCTCACCGACCCAGCCCGCGTCCGCCTGCGGTGGAATGGTGTACCCGAGGTGCTGGAGGCTGTACAGGACGTTCATGGCGCAGTGCTTCACTCCGTCTTCGTTGCCCGTGATCAGGCACCCACCGACCCGCCCGTAATACGCGTACTGGCCGCGGTCGTTGAGGAGTGCCGAGCACGCGTACAGCCGCTCGACGACCTGTTTCATGACGGAGCTGTTGTCACCCAGCCAGATCGGCCCCGCCAGCACAAGGATGTCGGACGCGATCACCCGCTCGTACAGGGCCGGCCACTCGTCGCTCTCCCACCCGTGCTCGGTCATGTCCGGCCACACACCGGTCGCGATGTCGTGATCGACAGCTCGTACGACGTCGACCTGGACTCCCTGTGCCTCCATCACCGCCCGGCTCTTGTCGATGAGTCCTTGGGTGTTGCTCACCTCGGGCGATCGCTTGAGGGTGCAGTTGACGACGAGGGCGCGGAGGTCGTCGTAGCGGTCAGGCAGCGAATCGGCAGTCGGCGGCTGGGCGGTCACAGAGCGCTCCTGGGATTCTGCCACCGTGCCGTCACGGCGGTGCAACGCCGTCCATGGTGCTGGCCAAGTGCCTTCTGCGGCGGCTGCGGCACGGGTTGCGACCGAGGACCACACCACCAGCCCAACGGCTGCACGGCCGCCGACTGTCCACGAGTGCCGACCCCCTTCCCTGCCACCGCAGAAGAACGCATCAACGGGACCCGGCCCCGGGGACTTACCGGTGACAGCGGCGGCGATCCGTTCCCGCCGCGGCGCACACTCTCATCTCCTGCTCACTGGTCGTCCAGGGGAATGGCAAGCGCCGCGGTGCCGCTCATGTCGAGCCAGACCTCTCCATTGCCGTGGACCATGCGGATCATGACCTCCCCGCATCCCGGGCAGCGGGCGATGCGGCCGGGGGCGCGGTCGTACACATGTAGCCCGCCGAGGGGACCCGTGCGGCTGCAGTGCGCACACCGGCTGGTCGCGGCGGTGACATCGACCGCGAAAATCTCCGAGAAGGGCCCTGCGAGCGCGTTGCCGTCCGTATAGGTGGGCTCGCGGAATGTGTAGCCGTCCGAAACCATCATGTCACCCTCCGCTAGCCGAATCGTTCTGTACGGACGCGATCAGGGGAATGGCCGAGAAGTACCAGGTAGGCGGCGGCCTTCTCGACGAAACCGGTGGGGCCGCATACATAGCAGGCCGGCTCGAACTCCGGGGGCCAGCCGTTTCTCGCCAGGTCCTCCGGTGCTAGTCGGCCCGCCGGCCGACGCCATCCGTCAGGTGTCACCCGGCTATAGATGTACGACGTGTCCAACCCGGGCGCCCCCTTGCGCAGCTCGGCGGCGTAGAGAAGGTCCGCCGGACCCCGTAGGGAGTACAGCAGGCGGAACGGGACGCGGCTGCCGACCGACTCCCTGGTGCGGACCATGGACATCAGCGGCACGATTCCGGAGCCGCCTGCCACCAGCAGAACCGGCTCCGGCTGCTCGGGCTGCCACACGAACCAGCCGCCAACGGGGCCGCGGATCTCTACGAGGCACCCGACCAGGAGCTTGTCCACCAGATAGGGCGAGACCTCCCCACCGGTCACGCGCTGTACCGTGAGCTCCACATGCTCGCCGTTCGACACCGACGCGATCGAGTAGCTGCGCTGCGTGCTGTACCCGTCCTCCGCCGTCAGCCGGACATCGACGTGCTGGCCTGCCAGGTGGCCGGGCCAGTCCGGCACGCTCAGGACGAGCGTGGTGGCCGTTGCCGACTCCGTACGCCGGTCCGCCACCTGAGCGGTTCTCCAGCGAAGTCGTTCACCTAGTCGCCTTGGTATCGCTGCTCTTGCCATGGGTCTCCGTAGTTGTGGTAGCCGGCGCTTTCCCAGAAGCCTGGTTGGTCGTCGAGGCGAAGCTCGATCGTGCGTACCCATTTCGCGGACTTCCACAGGTACAGGTGGGGAACGAGAAGCCGGGCTGGGCCGCCGTGCTCGGGCGCCAATTCCTGGCCGTCGTAGTCGTGCACGATCCATGCCTTGCCGTCGAGGAGGTCCTCCAGCGGGATGTTGGTGGTGTAGCCGCCGTAGGAGTGGACGAGGGCGAAGTCCGCCGCCGTCTCGACATCTTCGAGCAGGACGTCCAAGGACACGCCCCGCCATTCGGTGTCGTACTTCGACCACTTGGTCACGCAGTGCAGGTCGACCGTGGGAGTCTCCGTCGGCAGCGCCCGCAGGGCCGCCCAGTCCCAGCTGTGGCGCCGCCCTTCCTCCGTGACGACCGCAAGCTCCCAGTCCTCCTGCGGCACATGGGGGGTCGGGCCGGCGGAAAGCACCGGAAAGTCGAACGTCTCGTACTGGCCGGGCGGAAGCTTCTTGCCGTCGGCGGGCCGCCGGCCGTGGAATCCTGGCGAAATGATGGGCATACGCGCATAACCTTCCTCAGCGCAACGGTCAGGACCGGGAGCGGGCCGGTCGTGCCGGGCCGGCATCCGATCCTTCGCGGCCGGCACACCCGGCGTTTGTGCCGGCCGGGTGCGGTGTCGTCTTGGCACGACTGGACGTCGTCAGCGCAGGGGCCTGAACGCTGCCCGCACCTCGGCGGAGAAGAGCTCCGGCTCCTCCCAGGCAGCGAAGTGGCCGCCCCGGCCGACCTCGTTGAAGTACGCGAGGCCCGGGTAGACACTCTCCACCCAGCTGCGCGGGGCGGCCCAGATCTCGCCGGGGAACGTCGTGAAGCCGACCGGAACCGACACCGGCGGAGGAGCCTGGCCGGACGCTATCTCGCGTCCGAACTCCCAGTACCACCGGGCCGCCGAGGCGCCGGTGCCCGTCAGCCAATACATCATGATGTTGTCGATGATGTTGTCCCGGGTCAGATTGCCCACGGGCTCGCGGTCGACGAACGCGCGGGAGATCTTGTAGTAGCTGTCCGTGTCGTGGTCCAGCATCCATGCAGCCAGCCCGACGGGTGAATCCAGCAGGGAGTAGCCGATCGTCTGCGGCCGGGTGGTCTGCTCCAGGAAGTAGCCGAAGCCGTCCGTCATGAACACGTTCAGCGCGTCGAACGCCGCGCGTTCCTGCTCGGACTCCCTGGGCAGTTGGTCCTTGATCGCGATCGCCCCGGCGAGCAGGTTCACGTGGATGCCGAGCAGCCCCGCGGGTGCCTGACGGCCCATCGCGTCGGTGACGGCTGCGCCCACGTCGCCCCCCTGGGCGACGTAGCGCGGGTACTCGAGGCGGTTCATCAGCTCCGCCCACGCGCTCGCGATGCGCCCGTTCCCCCAGCCAAGCTCGGTCGGCTCGCCCGAGAAGCCGTAGCCGGGCAGGGACGGCAGCACCAGGTGGAATGCGTCCTCGGGGGTGCCGCCGTGAGCGGTCGGGTCGGTCAGCGGGCCGACGGTCTCCAGCAGCTCGACGACCGAGCCGGGCCAGCCGTGCGTCATGATCAGCGGCAACGCGTTCTCATGCGACGACCTGACGTGGGTGAAGTGGATCTCGACCCCGTCGATCTCGGTCGTGAACTGCGGCAGTGCGTCCAGTCTCGCCTCGCACCTGCGCCAGTCGTACTCGAGCATCCAGTAGCGGGAGAGCGCCTGAAGTGTTGCCAGTTGCACTCCTTGCGAGCGGTCGGTGACGAGCTCCTTGGAAGGCCAGCGCGTCGCCTCGACCCGGCGGCGCAGCTCGGTGAGCTGGTTCTCCGGAACCTCGATCCGGAACGGGCGGATGTCTGTTCCTTCGGCCGTGACGGGCATGACGGCGCTCCTCGGTTGCCGACGGGCGGCAAGCCTCGCGCTCTTGTCCGCGCGGCGCGCCCGTGAACACCTCTGGTCCACTTTCCAGTCTGCGCTCGGTCAGGGACCCTCGCCACACTGCTCAGGCTGATTCCTCAAGGGCCGGCTCGACCTGGAACAGCACGGCGGCCGGACCTTCGAAGGCGTCGCAGTCCGCCCCGCCCAGCGCATCCTCGCGATGGCCGCAGCAATCCGGCACAACCACAAGACGCGCCAGCCGATCACTCGATCACTGGTCGCCTACGACCACTGACCAGTCGAAATGACTCGTCTAGTAGAGGATCGAGGGCAGATACGCCCCGTCGGGCCGGTTGTACAGGCCGATGGTCATCAGGCTCAACAGCTGTACGACCTTGAGGCCGTTGGACAGGCACCACCTGAGCAGCGCGCTGTCGCCCACCGGTACGAGGATGCCCGGGCCTCCGAACTGCTGGGCCGACGCGATCAGCGCCTGGAGGTCCGGTGTGGTCTCGCCCACCGCGTGCGCGAAGAAGGCCAGGTCGGTGGCGTACCCGGTGACGCGTCCCCCGCGCTCGACGACTCGGGCGGTGCCTTGTTTGAGCGCGTCGGCGAGCTCACCGCCACGGTCGACGCCGTGGACCTGCCGGCATACGTCGTTGCAGGCGCCGAGGTCCGCGTCCGTGGCCTCCCGCACCACATACCCCGGCATCGCGCTCCGGATCGGCGGGCCCTGCACACACGCCATCGTGGCCCGGTGGGCGAAGCCCAGGCTCACATACAGCGAGAACGATCTGTTGTGGTAGCCGCTCTGCAACAGCCGGATGCCCGGCGCCCCGCGCTCGTCGGCCCGCTGCATCACGTCCCGCATCAGGCGGCGGCCCACGCCCGCGTTCTGCACGGTGGGGTCGACGGTGACCGGCCCGACCCCGACCACGGTCGAGCGCTCGTCGAGGAAGTTGCTGCCCACGATCCGCCCGTCGAGTTCGGCGACGACACTGTAGAAGCCCGGGTGCGTCAGGGCTCCCTCGATCAGCGCGACACCCACCTCGGGGCTCGGGATGTCGGGCGGGAAGGCGTGCTCCTCGGCGATGCCGGCGAAGGCCTCGTAGCAGATCCTTCCGCACTCTGCGGCATCGGCCGAAGTACCCGGGCGCAGTATGAGATCCACGATCGCCATCCCCTTTACAGCGCACCCCGCGCGGCGACCCACCCCTCCCTTCCCATCCTGTGCCCCATCCGGCCGGCGCGCACCCGGTACGGCGATCCCCTCAGGGCCGCAGCCCTCGCACCACCAGCTCCACCACCAGCTCGAACTCCCCCTCCACACCGGGCTGCTCCCACTCCCGCGCGTAGCAGGGGTCGTGGAACCGCCCCGTCGCCTGGAAGACCGCGCGGGCCGAGGCCTCCGGGTCGGTGGCGGTGAAGCTGCCGGTCTCCACGCCGGACCGGATGATGCGGGCCAGTTGGGCCGTGAGGTCGGTGATGTGCTCGCCGACCGCCGTACCGGCCTCGTCGGTGAGGACCATGTACGTGGCGAACAGCTCCGGGTCCTCGCCAGCCTTTCGGCGCTTCGCGGCGAACAGCGCGGCGAGCCACTCCCGCAGCCGGGCCTCCGGGACGCTGCCCCCGGCGACGATGCCGGACAGCTCCCCGGACGTGCGGTCCAGCCAGCGCTTGGTGACGGCCTCGCGCAGCGCCGCCTTGGTGCGGAAGTGGCGGTAGACGCTGCCATGGCTGACACCGAGCGCCCGGGCGACGTCCACGACGGTGGCCTTGGCCGGGCCGTGGCGCCGCAGCACCTCCTCGGTGGCCTCGAGGATGCGCTCGGCGGTCAGGGTCTCGCTGGTCGGTGCCATGCCCTGACCGTACCCGGAGCCCGGTTCAGCTCTCGAGGTGCGCCATCTGGGCCGCCGGGTAGCGGTCGCCGGCGGCGGCACCGGCCGGCACGGCCTCCTCGATCGCGGCCAGGTCGGCCGCGTCCAGCGTCACGTCCAGCGCGCCCAGCGCCTCCGTGAGCCGGTCGCGGCGGCGGGCGCCGACCAGGGGCACGATGTCCTCACCGCGGGAGAGCACCCAGGCGATGGCCGTCTGCGCGACGCTGGCGCCCTTCTGCTCGGCGATCTTCCGCAGCGCCTCGACCAGGTCCAGGTTGTGCCGGAGGTTCTCGCCCTGGAAGCGCGGCGACATCGCCCGGAAGTCTCCCGCGCCGAGCTGCCGGTCCGCCGTGAAGTGGCCCGATATCAGGCCCCGGGAGAGCACCCCGTACGCCGTGATCCCGATGCCCAGCTCACGCGTGGTCGGCAGGATCTCGTCCTCGATGCCGCGCGATATGAGGGAGTACTCGATCTGGAGGTCGGAGATCGGCGCGGTGGCGGCGGCGCGGCGGATGGTGTCGGCGCCGACCTCGCTCAGGCCGATGTGCCGCACGTAGCCCTTCTCGACGAGTTCCGCGATCGCGCCGACGGTCTCCTCGATCGGCACGTCCGGGTCGAGGCGGGCGATGCGGTAGACGTCGATGTGATCGACGCCGAGCCGCTGGAGGGAGTACGCGGCGAAGTTCTTCACGGCGGCGGGCCGGCCGTCATAGCCCAGCCAGCTGCCGTCCGGGCCGCGCAGGGCGCCGAACTTCACGCTGACCAGCGCCTGTTCACGCCGGGCCGCGGGGGCCGCGCGAAGGGCCTCGCCGATCAGCAACTCGTTATGACCCATGCCGTAGAAGTCGCCGGTGTCGAGCAGTGTGACGCCCGCTTCGAGCGCCGCGTGGAGGGTCGCGATGGATTCGGCCCGGTCCGCCTCGCCGTACAGCGCGGACATGCCCATACAGCCGAGACCGAGGGCGGAGACCTGGGGGCCGGTGGTTCCGAGGGGGCGGGTTCGCATCGTCATGCCAACCACCCTGCCATGACAGATGACAGATTTCAATATCTGTCAGCCGTTACAGTCCGCTGATGCTCGCCCCCAGCGACTACCGCGCCGTGAACGCCAGCTTCGCCCCCAGCGCCACGAACGACCCCGCGAACCCCCGCCGCAGCCACGCCATCGCCCTCGGCCGGGAGGTGACGTGGCTGCGGACGGACGCGGCCAGGACGCCGTACGCCGCGAAGACCAGGAACGTCGCCAGCATGAACACCCCGCTCAGCGCCAGCATCCGCGTCAGCGCGTGCGGCTCGTGCGGGCTCACGAACTGCGGCAGGAACGCGAAGAAGAAGATCGTCAGCTTCGGGTTGAGGATGTTGATCAGCACGGCCCGGACGATCACGTGCCGCGCCGAGTCCGGGGTGGTGCCCTCCTCGACGGCGATCGCGTCCGTGTCCCGCACGGTCGCCCACGCCATGTAGAGGAGGTAGGCGACACCGGCGTACTTGAGGACCTGGAAGGCAGCGGCACTGGCATTCAGCAGCGCCGCCAGCCCGGTCACCGTGGCCAGCACATGGGGCACGATCCCGAGTGCGCACCCGAACGCGGCGACAACACCGGCCCGCCGCCCACGGGAGAGCGCGGCGGCGAGGGTGTAGACGACACCGGTGCCGGGCGTGGCGACGACGACCAGAGTGGTCAGCAGGAACGCGATACTCATGAGGGCCATGCTCGCGAGGCGCCACCCCGGGGAACAGGTCCAATCGGCCGCCCCGCTGGAGGACCACTCCCGTGAACGCGAAAGCGCCGGGCCCCTCCGAAGAGGAACCCGGCACCGTCGTGCACGCGAAGGGCGATCAGCAGCCGACCAGGCGGGCCGCCAGGTACCCCTCGATCTGATCGAGGGACACCCGCTCCTGCTTCATCGAGTCACGCTCGCGGACGGTGACCGCGTTGTCCTCGAGCGTGTCGAAGTCGACGGTCACACAGAACGGCGTACCGATCTCGTCCTGTCGGCGGTAGCGGCGGCCGATGGCGCCGGCGTCGTCGAAGTCGATGTTCCAGTTCTGGCGCAGCGCCTGGGCGAGGCCCTTGGCCTTCGGGGACAGCTCCGGGTTCCGGGACAGCGGGAGCACCGCGACCTTGACCGGCGCGAGACGGTGGTCGAGGCGCAGCACGGTGCGCTTCTCCATCTTGCCCTTGGCGTTGGGCGCCTCGTCCTCGACGTAGGCGTCGAGCAGGAAGGCGAGCATCGCCCGGCCGACACCGGCCGCGGGCTCGATGACGTACGGCGTCCAGCGCTCGCCGGCTTCCTGGTCGAAGTAGGTGAGGTCCTGGCCGGAGGCCTTGGAGTGGGCGCCGAGGTCGTAGTCGGTGCGGTTGGCCACACCCTCGAGCTCGCCCCACTCACTGCCGCCGAAGGAGAACCGGTACTCGATGTCGGCGGTGCGCTTGGAGTAGTGGGAGAGCTTCTCCTTCGGGTGCTCGTACCACCGCATGTTCTCTTCGCGCAGGCCGAGACCGGTGTACCAGTTCCAGCGCTGCTCCATCCAGTACTCCTGCCACTTCTCGTCCTCGCCCGGCTTGACGAAGAACTCCATCTCCATCTGCTCGAACTCGCGGGTGCGGAAGATGAAGTTGCCGGGCGTGATCTCGTTGCGGAAGGACTTGCCCATCTGGGCGATGCCGAACGGCGGCTTGCGGCGCGAAGTGGTCTGCACCTGGGAGAAGTTGGTGAAGATGCCCTGCGCGGTCTCGGGCCGCAGGTAGGCGACGGAGCCGGAGTCCTGCGTCGGGCCGAGGTGGGTCGACAGCAGGCCGGAGAACTGCTTGGGCTCGGTGAAGGTGCCCTTGTTTCCGCAGTTGGGGCAGTTGAGGTCCGCGAGCCCGTTCTCCGGGGCGCGGCCCTTCTTCTCCTCGTAGGCCTCCTCCAGGTGGTCCGCGCGGAACCGCTTGTGGCAGGAGGTGCACTCGGTGAGGGGGTCCGTGAACGTGGCGACGTGGCCGGAGGCGACCCAGACCTCGGGGGCCAGGATGACGGACGAGTCGATACCGACCACGTCCTCGCGCGACGTCACCATGTAGCGCCACCACTGGCGCTTGAGGTTCTCCTTGAGCTCGACACCCAGCGGGCCGTAGTCCCAGGCGGCGCGCTGACCGCCGTAGATCTCACTACAGGGGAATACGAAGCCACGGCGCTTGCTCAGGCTGACGATGGTGTCGATCTTGTCGGCGGCCACGGTGCTCTCTTCATTACGACGACGGGCGACGGAGCGAGTTGCTTCCAGCGAATGATTCAGGTTACCGGCGGGGACGCCCCTCCAATCAAATCGCTCCCCCCTCGGCGACCGCCAGAGGGCCGCGCGCCCTGTTTCCGGGCCCAGTTCAGGACGTTTGTTGACAACGGTTTCCATATTTGTTGAAAATGAGTGTCATGAACGTACGACGACGCCTCATACCCGCCGCCGCGGCCGCCTCTCTCGGCCTCGGCGCTCTGACCGCCTGCTCCAGCGACAGCGCGGCGACGGGCAACACGGAGAAGTTCGACGTCGTCGCGTCGTTCTACCCGATGGCCTTCCTCGCCGAGCAGATAGGCGGCGACCACGCGAACGTCACCAGTCTGACCGAACCCGGCCAGGAACCGCACGACCTGGAGATCAGCACCAAGCAGCGCGCCCAGCTCGAGGAGGCCGACGCGGCGCTCTTCCTCAAGGACCTCCAGCCCGCCGTCGACGAGGCCGTCTCGCAGACCGGCATAGAGACGAAGATAGACGCGGCCTCCCTGACCCACCTCGAGGACCACGGCGGCGCCGGGCACAGCCACGAGGGTGAGAAGGGCCACTCCGAAGGTTCCTCCGAGGAGGAGGAGCACGGCCGCGACCCGCACGTCTGGCTGGACCCGGTGAAGTACGCCGAGATCGCCCAGGGCGTCGGCAAGGCCTTCGAGAAGGCCGACCCGGACCACGCGGCCGACTACAAGAAGAACACCGCGGCCCTGGTCAAGAAGCTGGGCGGCCTGAACAGCGACTTCGAGAACGGCCTGAAGGACAGCAAGTCCAAGGTCTTCTTCACCAACCACGCCGCCTTCGGCTACCTCGCCGAGCGCTACGGCCTCACCCAGGAGGCCATCTCCGGCATGGACCCCGAGAGCGAGCCCAGCGCCGCCCGGGTCAAGGAGCTCCAGCAGGAGGCCAAGGCCGACGGCGTCACCACCGTCTTCTACGAGACGCTGGTCTCCGACCGGACCGCGAAGACCCTGGCCCGGGACGCGAACCTGAAGACCGACGTCCTCGACCCGCTCGAGGGCATCACCGACAAGTCCCGGGGCGACGACTACTTCCAGGTCATGGAATCCAACCTCAAGGCCCTGCGGACGGCCCTGGGAGCCAAGTGACTCACCCATCGGAGGACGGCATGACCGAGCCCGTCGTATCCCTGCGCGGCGTCCGCGCGGAACTGGGCTCGCGCCCCGTCCTGCGCGGCATCGACCTCACCGTGCGCCGCGGCGAGGTCGTCGCGCTGCTCGGCGCGAACGGCTCCGGCAAGTCCACGGCCGTGCGCAGCATCATCGGCCAGGTGCAGACCGGCGCCGGCGAGATCGAGCTGTTCGGCACGCCTCGCGCGCGGTTCCGCGACTGGCGGCGCGTGGGCTACGTCCCGCAGCGCACCACGGCCGCGGGCGGCGTGCCCGCCACGGTGACCGAGGTGGTCTCCTCCGGCCGCCTGTCCCGGGCCCGCTTCGGCGTGCTGCGCAAGGCCGACCACAAGGCCGTACGGCAGGCACTGGAGCTCGTCGGCATGGCGGACCGGGCCAAGGACTCGGTCGACGCCCTCTCGGGCGGCCAGCACCAGCGGGTCCTGATCGCCCGCGCCCTCGCCTCCGAGCCCGAGCTGCTGATCATGGACGAGCCGATGGCGGGCGTCGACCTGGCCAGCCAGGAGGTGCTCGCGCACACCCTGCGCGAGCAGGTCGCCCAGGGCACCACCGTGCTGCTCGTGCTGCACGAACTGGGCCCGCTGGAGCCCCTCATCGACCGGGCGGTCGTGCTGCGCGACGGCTGCGTCGTGCACGACGGACCGCCCCCGAAGGCGGTCGGGCAGCACGCCCTCCCCGGCCACGACCACGTACACCCGCACGCACCGGCGGGCGCCGAACCGATCCGTACGGGACTGCTGAGCTGATGGACTTCCTCGACTACGCCTTCATGCAGCGGGCCCTGCTCGCCGCCGTCCTGGTCGGCATCACCGCCCCCGCCGTCGGCATCTACCTGGTCCAGCGCCGCCAGGCCCTGATGGGCGACGGCATCGGCCACGTGGCGATGACCGGCGTCGGCCTCGGCTTCCTGCTGACCTGGTCCCCGGTGTGGATGGCGACCCTCGTCTCCGTCCTCGGCGCGGTCCTCATGGAGCTGATCCGCTGGTACGGCAAGACCCGCGGCGACATCGCCCTCGCGATGCTCTTCTACGGCGGCATGGCCGGCGGTGTGATGTTCATCAACCTCGCGCCGACGGGCTCCAACGCCAACCTGACGTCGTACTTGTTCGGCTCCCTGTCGACGGTGTCCGAGTCGGACGTCACGGCGATCTGCGTGCTGGCCGCCTTCGTCGTCCTGGTCACGCTCGGCCTGCGCCGGCAGCTGTTCGCGGTCAGCCAGGACGAGGAGTTCGCCCGGGTCACGGGGCTTCCAGTGCGCGCCCTGAACCTGCTGACGGCGATCACCGCGGCCGTCACGGTCACGGTGGCGATGCGCGTGGTCGGCCTGCTGCTGGTCAGCGCGCTGATGGTGGTGCCCGTCGCGGCGGCCCAGCAGATCAGCCGCAGCTTCAAGGCCACGTTCGTGATCGCCGTCGCCATCGGTGTGAGCGTGACGATCGGCGGCACGGTCACCTCGTACTACCAGGACGTCCCGCCCGGTGCGACGATCGTATTGCTGACCATCGGCGCGTTCATCGTGCTGACGGCACTCGCGGCTCCGCTGGCCCGCCGCCGCGCCCGCGCCCGGGCTTCCGCGCAATCCGCCCACGACCCCGGCGAGTGCGCGATTCCGGGTACCCGGGGGGCGGCCGACGAAGTCGGCGTCTGACCGCCCCCACCCCGGGCTGGCACAATGACCCGGGCAAGGCAGACGTGAGGAGGCAACCGGTGACGACCGCAGGACCGCCCGTGAAGGGCCGCGCCACCCGGCAGCGTGCCGCCGTATCGGCAGCGCTCCAGGAGGTCGACGAGTTCCGCAGTGCGCAGGACCTGCACGACATGCTCAAGCACAAGGGCGACTCGGTCGGGCTCACCACGGTCTACCGCACGCTGCAGTCCCTGGCCGACGCCGGTGAGGTCGACGTCCTGCGTACCGCCGACGGCGAGTCCGTCTACCGCCGTTGCTCCACGGACGACCATCACCATCACCTTGTGTGCCGGGGGTGCGGCAAGGCCGTCGAGGTGGAGGGGCCTGCCGTGGAGAAGTGGGCGGATGCCATCGCCGCGGAGCACGGGTATGTGAACGTGGCTCATACGGTGGAGATTTTTGGGACCTGTGCGGATTGTGCGGCCGCTGACCGGTGAGTTGTCGGCTGCGGGTGCGTTGTGGTTGTTCGCGCAGTTCCCCGCGCCCCTGAGGTCAGTGCCCGTCAGCTCCGGTTGAAGCAGCGTTCGAGTTCCTTGAAGTCGTAGAACTCGCTGCCCTTGGCAACTGGTCGGCAACCGGCCTCGGCCCGGCTGCCGCCGCAGGGGCTGCCGGGACCGGGGAGGCCGGTGGGGCCAGGGGGGGCCGGTGGGGCCTACTCCTGCTTGCCCTCCATGGCCAGCAGCTCCTCGTTCGGGATGGCCCCGCCGAACCGCCGGTCGCGCGAGGCGAACTCCAGGCACGCCCGCCACAGGTCGCGGCGGTCGAAGTCCGGCCACAGCACGTCCTGGAAGACCATCTCGGCGTAGGCGCTCTGCCAGATGAGGTAGTTGGAGGTGCGCTGCTCACCGCTCGGGCGCAGGAACAGGTCCACGTCCGGCATGTCCGGGTAGTACATGTACTTCGAGAAGGTCTTCTCGTTGACCTTCGACGGGTCGAGCTTCCCGCTCTTCACGTCCTCGGCCAGCGCCTGCGCGGCGTCGGCGATCTCGGCCCGGCCGCCGTAGTTCATGCAGAAGTACAGGGTCAGCTTGTCGTTGTCCTTGGTCTGCTCCTGGGCGATCTGGAGCTCCTTGGCCACGGAACGCCACAGCTTCGGCATCCGGCCCACCCAGCGCACCCGGATGCCCAGCTCGTCGAGCTGGTCGCGGGTCTTGCGGATGAAGTCCCGGTTGAAGTTCATCAGGAAGCGCACCTCGTCGGGCGAGCGCTTCCAGTTCTCGGTGGAGAAGGCGTACAGGGAGATGGCACCCACGCCCATCTCGATGGCGCCCTGGAGCACGTCCAGCACCCGCTCGGCGCCGACCTTGTGGCCCTCGGTACGCGGCAGGCCCCGGTCCTTGGCCCATCGGCCGTTGCCGTCCATGACGATCGCCACATGCTTCGGGACGAGCTCTCCGAGCTTCGGCGGCCGTGCGCCGGACGGGTGCGGCTCCGGCGTCCTGTACTCCCGGCGCTGGCGCCCCAGGATCCCGCGTACGGCCATGTGTCTCTCGCTCCTCGTGCTCGCTTGTTTCCGGGCTGCTCTACTTCTCGACGTACCGCAGGGAACGCAGCCCGCGCTCCATGTGCCAGTGCAGATACGCGGACACCAGCCCGCTGCCCTCGCGGACGTACCGCGCCTCGCACGCGTCCGCGGTGTCCCAGTCTCCCGTAAGCAGCGCGGCGAGGAGTTCCAGGGCCTGAGGCGAGGGTACGACGCTGCCGGGCACCCGGCAGTCCACGCAGACGGAACCGCCCGAGGCGACCGAGAAGAACCGGTTGGGCCCGGGCATCCCACACTTCGCGCAGTCCGTGAAGCTCGGGGCGTAGCCGTTGACGGCGAGGGAGCGCAGCAGGAAGGCGTCGAGCACGAGATGCGGGGCGTGCTCTCCCCTGGCGAGGGTCCGCAGCCCGCCGACGAGCAGCAGATACTGCTGCACGGCCGGCTCCCCCTCGTGATCGGTGAACCGCTCGGCGGTCTCCAGCATGACGGTCCCGGCGGTGTACCGCGCGTAGTCGCTGACGATCCCGCCACCGTACGGCGCGATGGTCTCACTCTGCGTGCACAGCGGCAGCCCGCGCCCGATCAGCTCGCTCCCCTTGGCGAAGAACTGCACGTCGACGTGCGAGAAGGGTTCGAGGCGCGCACCGAACTTCGACTTCGTCCGGCGCACGCCCCGGGCCACGGCCCGTACCCGTCCGTGACCGCGCGTGAGCAGCGTGATGATCCGGTCCGCCTCACCCAGCTTCTGGGTGCGCAGCACGATGCCGTCGTCGCGGAACAGACTCATGGCGTCATTCTCGCAGGGTCACCGGGCCCTCCGGGTTACCCGGGTCAAGGGACCTCTCCCCTGCTGCGGGCGTTGGCGTACGCCGTCGCCGCGCTCAGCCGCTCGGCCGGGGTGGCGTGCCGGACGGCGCCGGGGTCCACGTCCCATTCCTTCCCGCCTCCGTACGGCCGCAGCTGCACGTAGGGCCCCTCATGCCCCATGACGATGCCGATGCGTCCGCTGCGGGTGTCCACGACATACGCGCCGACCGGGGGCTTCATCGCAGCACCGCCGCGAGCCGCCGGGCGGTCTCCACGGAACACCGGCCCAATTCCACGAGCGGACAGGGTGCTTCCCGCGCAAGACTCACCGGGTCCAGGCCCAGTGACGGCAGGGTAATTCCCGCCTTCGCGAGTTCTGCCCGCAATTCTTTCACCGCGTCCTCCGCTTCTTCGACGCAGTGCGCCGAGTGTCGTGCCTCCACCGTGCTCCCCTTCCTTTCGCGGTTTCACTCTTCGCATCCCTACGGTGACGCTGCGCGCCTACACTCGGGAGGGGTCTGTGCCCTACAACTGCGGGGCAGCACAAAGGGGTTCGGCAATGGCCAACGGTTCTCGGCAGGCGGCGTGGGAGTTCTTCGGCACGGAGCTCAAGCGGCGGAGGGAGGACGCGGGGATCACCCAGGCGGAGCTGGGGTCACGGGTTTTCGTCTCCGGCGGATACATCGGCCAGTTCGAACAGGCCATTCGCAAGCCACAGTTGGATGTGGCGCAGCGCATCGACGGGGTGCTGCAAACCGACGGTATTTTCGAGCGGTTGTGCAGGAAGCTGATTGACGATAAGCGGTATGCGGATTATTTCGCGGAGGTTCTCGCGCTGGAGAAGCAGGCGACAGCGATCTGCGAGTTCGAACCGACGGTCGTGCCGGGTCTTCTTCAGACGCCTGCGTACGCGAGGGCACTCACCCTGGCGACGCACCCATTCGCGGCGGACGAGTTCATCGAGGACAGAGTCGCCGCCCGCGTGGAACGCGCCCAGATCCTCGACGACGCTACAAGGCCCGTGTATTGGGTGATCGTGCACGAAAGCGTGCTCCGGATCCCGGTCGGCGGTCCTGACGTCGCAGCCCAGGCCCTGGACCACATGGCCGACCTCGCGGGCGCACGCAAGGTGGTGCTGCAGGTGCTCCCGTTCTCGGCAGGGGCTCCGGCCAACAACGGCTCGCTACGGTTCATGGAGTTCGAGGACGCGCCGCCCGTCGCCTATACAGAGACGTCGTTTTCGGGAACGTTGATCGACGACCCGGCCATGGTGAAGCGTGCACAGCGCGCCTACGATCTGCTCAGGGGTGCCGCGCTGTCGCCGGAGGCGTCCCTCGCCCTGGTCCGATCGGCGGCTGAGGATTTCAGACGATGCACTCCTACGACCTGAGCAACGTCCGCTGGCGAAAGAGCAGCTACAGCAACGGCGATGGCGGCAACTGCGTCGAGGTCGCCGACGGAATCCCCGGCACCGTGCCCATCCGCGACAGCAAGCTGAGCAACAGCCCTGTAGTCCTGGTCGGGGCCGCCGCCTGGGGCCTGTTCATACGTCATCACCGCCGCCGCTGACATAATCCGGGCGTGCACTGGACCATGCGCCCCGCCGCACCGGCGGACGTCGAGACGATCGCGGAGCTGCGGGCGGTCGTGATGCGCCCGGATCTGGAGCGGTTGGGCCGCTACGACGCGCACCGGGTCAGGCAGCGGCTGCGCGACGGGTTCACCCCTCGGCACACCTCGGTCCTCGAGGCCGGCGGCACGTTCGCCGGCAGCGTCACGCTGCGTCCGGCCGAGGACGGGACCTGGCTGGAGCACTTCTACCTGGATCCCGGCCTCCAGGGCCGCGGCCTGGGTTCGGCGGTCCTGCGCACCCTGCTGGCCCGAACCGACGCCGACGCCGAACCCGTACGCCTGAACGTCCTCCAGGGCAGCCCGGCCCGCCGTCTCTACGAACGCCACGGATTCACGGTCGAGACCCAGGACCCGGTCGACGTCTTCATGCTCCGCCTCCCCACGTGACCGACCCGGGGGTAAACCTCAGGAGCCATCCGGCGGTTACCCGGATAGGGAGCAGGTCGAAGAACCGCCAGGCTCGTCCCATGAAGCAGCTCAAGCGCAACGCCTCACTGCTCGCGGCCTCCGGCGTCCTGCTCGGACTGACCATCTCGCTACCCGCGTCCGCCGCCGGCGCCCCCGCCGACGCCAGTGGCGAGCCCCTCACATGGATCAAGTGCTCCGGCCCCGGCCTCGACCCCCGGCAACAGTGCGCCACCGTCGACGTGCCCATGGACTACTCCGACCCCGACGGGCGGAAGATCCAGATCGCCGTGTCCCGGATCCCGAGTGAGAAGCCGTCCGCTCGCCGGGGCGCGCTGTTACTCATCCCCGGCGGGCCCGGTGGGGTCAGTCTCGCGGATCCGTCCGGCAAGGGGCAGCGGCTGCCGCAGAGCGTGCGGGAGGTCTACGACCTGATCGGGTTCGCGCCGCGGGGCATGGCTCCCTCCAGTGCCGCCTCATGTGGGCTCGAAAGCAAGGATCTCGCCCTCGCCAAGCTGCCCTGGCCCGACCCGGACGGTTCTGTCACCGAGACCATGGCCACCGCCCGGCGTATCGCCGGCGCCTGTGCTCGTAACGGCGGTGAGCTGATACGGCACATCAGCTCCGCCAACGACGCCCGTGATCTCGACCGTATCCGGGCCGCGCTGGGCGAGAGCCGGATCTCCGCGTGGGGCGACTCGTACGGCACGTACGTCGGGTCCGTCTACAGCCAGTTGTTCCCGCACCGCACCGACCGCATCGTGCTGGACAGCAACGACAACCCCGACCACACCCGCGTGGGACGCGCCTGGCTCGCCGCGTTCGAGGACGGCGTGGAGGACAACTTCCCGGAGTTCGCCAAGTGGGCGTCCCGGCCCGGGAACCCGCACCGGCTGGCAAGGAAGGCCGCCGATGTACGGCCCCAGTTCCTGCGCCTCGCCGAGCGACTCGACCGCGAGCCCCTCCCCTGGCCCGGTGCCGACCCCGCGGAGCTGAACGGCAACGTCCTGCGCCAGACCATGCTGAACAGCCTGTACGGCCCCGACGACTACCCCGTGCTGGCGGAAATGATCCTGGCCACGCGTAAGGGCACCGTGCCGCCCGTACCCGAGGCTCCGCCCGAGTCGGAGATGCAGAACGCCGCCGCGGTCGGCGTCGGCATCCTCTGCAACGACATCGCCTGGCCCAAGTCCACCGCCCACTACCAGAAGGGGACCGACAAGAGCCGGGCCGAGTTCCCCCTCACGGCCGGCATGCCGCGCGGCGCGATGCCGTGTGCCGCCTGGCCGTTCACGCCGAAGGAGCCGCCGGTACGGATCACCGGCGACGGCCCCTCCAACATCCTGCTCGTGCAGAACGAGCGGGACGTCGCGACCCCGCTGAGCGGGGCCCGCGAGCTCCGGCGTGCCTTCGGCGACCGGGCCGTCATGGTGACGGTGAACTCCACGGGCCACGGCGCCTACCTCGCCAACGGCAACACCTGCGGCGACCGGACCGTCTCCCGCTTCCTCGCGACGGGGGAGCGCCCGGACCGGGACACGTACTGCGCCTAGCGCTGGGCGAGCGGGGCCGGGGCCTCCTGGATCGCCCAGCCGTTTCCGTCGGGGTCCCGGAAGAAGAGGAAGGAGTTCCAGCCCTCTTCGCCCCGGCCCTCCGCCCAGCCGGACGCACTCACGTGCAGGACCGGCGATACCTCCACCCCGCGTCCCACCAGCTCCGCCCTGGCCTTCTCGATGTCCGTGACACAGAGCTGGAGGCCCTGCAGCGACCCGGGGGGCATGCCCGGCTGCCCCGGTGCGTCCGGCATGCCGGACTCCAGCACGATGGAGCAGCGGGAGCCGGGCGGCGTGAGCTGGACGAAGCGGCCCACGCCCTCGAAGAACGACGCGTCGATCTCGGCTCGGAAACCGCATCGGTCCACGTAGAAAGCCTTGGCCCGGTCCACGTCGGCGACCGGTACGGTGATCACCTCAAGGGTCCATTCCATAGGCGCACCTCCTCAGCCATGGTCCCTCCGCGACCCGGGCCGCGCCCGTCGGGCGTAGCGGCGGGCCACCGCGTGGAACGCCTCCTTCGGCTCCCAGTGCCAGCCGGAAGCCGGGTCGTCCGGACGGTCCTTGATCGCCTTGGTGATGGCGTAGGTCGCGATGTCGAGGTCGAGCCGGGGCTCGTCCGGGCGATGCGGGGCGTCCGCGCTGATGAACTCGAAGGTCATCGCCCCGTACAGGCCCATCGCCGTGAAGACGTCCAGCAGCTCGCCCACGTACTCCGCCTGGACGCGCTCGCTGCGGACCGGGTCCCCCTTGATCTCCGGTGGCTCCTTGTCGTGGTCGACGATGTCCCAGCCCATACCGCCCGTCTCGGGGGCGCCGACGTACGCGCAGGTTCCGAACTCGGTGATGGCGAGCGGCTTGCCCCAGCGCAGGTACCGCTTCAGCTCCCGGACGTAGTCGGACCGCTTCTCGAAGTACGAGTAGTAGTCGATGCCGACGATGTCGAAGAGGCTCCAGTCCGGGTCGTCGATGCTCTGGGCGGCGGCGTAGCTGAGGTTGCCGTTGAAGACGGAGCGGCCGACCCTCGCGGCCTTGGCCGTGAACTCGGCGAGGCGGCGCAGCGTCCGCGGCCAGTCGACCGTGCCGTTCTGGAGGTGCCTGATGCGATCCAGGACCGTCTCGCCCGGCAGGATGCCGGGGACGAACAGCCAGAACTCACAGCCGACACTGAGGTCGACACTCGCGCCCTGCCGCCGCAGCCGCTCCGCGAACCGGCCGGTCTCGGCGAGGTGTTCCAGGATGTCCCGCTGCGGAGCGTCCCCGAGGGTCGGCTGCAGCCAGACGTGCAGCCCGCGTTCGGCGGCCTCGGCGGCGGTGGCGGTGAGCCGTTCGACGCCGTCCCCCGTGACGTCGATGGTGTCGGCGTGCAGGTCGTCACGGATGGCCCGTACGTCGGCCCGCATCCGGCGCGCGCTCCACGCCGTACCCGGCGTCTCCCCCGCTCCGACGGTGTAGACGACGCCGTGCCGGCGCAGTCCCCGGCCGTGCCCGGCTTCCCTCGCCCGGGCCTGCCCCGTCGGTCCCACCACCCCGGCGACCCCCACCGCCGCCGTCCCGGCCAGGAACGCGGCCCGGCTGATCCCCTTTGCCTGCTTGCTCCCCTTGGTCTCTTCCATGCCGGTCACTGTGCCGAGGCGGGTGCCGAGTCCGCTGTCGGCCGTCGGTCTACGGCGGCGCGACCAAGGTATGAGCCGCCGCGCCGAAGGAGAGGCTCATAAGGGCTATCAGGCTCCCCCCTCCCCGAACCGGCGCACGTACCGCCGCTGCCACGGCGTCTCCACCGCATGCCGGTCGTAGTGCCGCCGCACATACGCCACCGCCTCCTCCCCCGGCACCCCGTCCAGCACCGCGAGGCAGGCCAGGGCCGTGCCCGTGCGGCCACGTCCTCCACCGCAGGCGATCTCCACGCGCTCCCCGGCGGCCCGTTCCCAGACGGCTGCCAGGGACGCACGGGCGGCTGCCCGGTCCGCCGGGAGGCGGAAGTCGGGCCAGCGGATCCAGCCCGACTCCCAGGGAACCCCGGGCGGCTGCTTGCCGAGCAGGTAGACACCGTAGGAGGGCACGGGCGCGCCGGGGTCCAGCGGGTGACGGAGGCCCCGCCCTCGTACCAACCGGCCCGAAGGCAGTCTCAGGACGCCGGCGTCACTCTCGTTCCACAGATCGGTCATGCCCTCATCCTGCTCCGCGCCCGCCCGCCGGGGAGCGGATTCAGCCCACCCCCCGCGACTCCTCCGCCGCCCGCGCCTCGATCCCCCGGAAGTGGACCGCCATCGCCCGCTGCGCGCCCTCCACATCGCGGGCGCGCAGGGCGGTGACGATGTCGCGGTGGCGGCGGACCGTGATCTCGGGGGTGGGGTCGTCGGTCCAGCCGCGGGCGCCGGAGACCCGCCGGAAGACGGTCCAGAAGGCGGCGAGGAGCTGGGGGACGAGGGCGTTGCCGAGGGAGGCGTACAGGGCCTCGTGGAACTCGCGGTCGAGGTCGGGGAAGGACCGGGCCATGGCACCGGCCGACTCCATACGGGTCACCACGCCCTCCAGCTTGTCCAGTTCCGCCTCGGTCAGCGTCGCGGCGACCCGGCGGATCAGGCCCTCCTCCAGTACCTCGCGGACCTGGAGGATCTCGGCGAGGGCGCCGGTGTCGTCGTCGTGCCTGGCCAGGGTGCGGAAGGTCAGGCCGTCGGCGAGCGGGGTGAGGGAGGCCTGGCCGACATAGGTGCCGTAGCCGTGTCTGATCTCGACGATGTCGAGGGCCTGGAGGGCCTTGAGGGCCTCCCGGACGGAGTTGCGGCTGACGCCGAGGTCCTCCATCAGTTCGGCCTCGGTGGGCAGCGGCGCGCCGGCGGTGAGTCTGCGGTCGAGGATGAGCTGGACGACCTGGCGCTGTATCCGGCTGGTCCTGGGCTCCTCGGACATGCG
This sequence comes from Streptomyces sp. NPDC055506, assembly GCF_053643595.1. Lineage (NCBI taxonomy): Bacteria > Bacillati > Actinomycetota > Actinomycetes > Kitasatosporales > Streptomycetaceae > Streptomyces > Streptomyces sp. NPDC055506. Next base: position 37,788 of record NZ_JBSHKH010000015.1, read on the forward strand.
CCGCATCGTACGCGCCCCGGACGTCCCACGTCCCACCTCTGGCGGTACCCAGTACCCGGCTGGCCCTGATAGGCCGTCAACTCGCGCCATTTCACAGCGCCATTGGTGCGACCTCTGGCAGATACGCCATTCGTGTGCGACCCCTTGACCGCCCTCACGCCCCCTCCTATGGTCGCGCTGACCGCCAGGACGTAGGACGTCGTATCTCCCGCCCCTTCACACCGTTCCAGACCTCACCGCTGGAGGACCCGTGCGCGACGTGACCCACGACGTACCGGCGCCGCACCGCCGGACCTTCCTGAAGTACACCGGCGCGCTGGGCGCGGCCGCGGCCGTCTCCGCGTCGCTGTCGGCCTGTTCGTCCGGGCCGGAGTCCACCAACGAGACCGGCGGGGGCGACGGCAAGGACCGGACGCTCACCGCGGTGATCGGCTACGGCAACGACGGCAGCTGGGACCCGACCCAGACGGCGTCCGCGTTCTGCATGGCCGCCAACAACCACATCTACGAGGGCCTGCTGGACACCGACCCGATCTCCCGCGAGCCGTACGCGGCCCTGGCGACCGAGGTGCCGAAGGACCCGGACAGCACGTCCTGGAAGTTCACGCTGCGGGCCGGTGCGAAGTTCCACGACGGCAAGCCCGTGACCGCCGACGACGTGGTGTTCGTCTTCCAGCGGATCCTCGACCCGGACACCCAGACACTCGCCAAGGGGTTCTTCGCGAGCTGGCTGAAGGAGGTCCGGAAGATCGACGCGCAGAACGTGGAGCTGGTGCTCAAGTTCCCCTTCCCGGACGGGCTCTCCCGGCTCACGCTCGCCAAGATCATGCCGAAGCACGTGTTCTCCAAGCCGGGTGGCTGGGACGACGCCATCAAGGGGCTGGCCGTCGGGTCGGGGCCGTACCGGCAGACCGCCCACCACCCCAAGTCGAACACCACCTTCGAGGCGTTCGCCGACTACAACGGGCCGCGCAAGCCCGCCTTCCAGAAGATGAACTGGCTGACGATCGTGGACGCCGCGCCCCGCGTCGCGAAGATCTCGGGGTCGAGCGCGGGGGCGCAGATCGCGGACAACATCCCGTACGCCAACATCGGGCAGTTGGAGAGCGGCGGCATGACGGTCGCCGGCGGGGCCGGGATGAACAACCTGTTCCTGATGTTCAACACCAAGCACAAGCCCTTCGACGACGTGCGGGTGCGCCAGGCCCTGCACTACGCCATCGACACCGGGAAGATGGTGGAGGTCGCGCTCAAGGGCCGCGGGAAGCCGTCGAGCTCCTTCCTCGACGAGAGCAACCCCTCCTACCGCCGGGCCAAGACCGTCTACGACTACGACCCGGACAAGGCGAAGGCGCTGCTCAAGGCCGCCGGGGTCAAGGGGCTGAGCATCGAGATCCTCGCGGTGAACGTCAGCTGGATCGTGGACTGCCTGCCGACCATCAAGTCCTCCTGGGACGCGATCGGTGTCCGTACGACCCTGTCGCCGCAGGAGACCACCGCCGTCTTCACCAAGATGGACCAGAAGCAGGACTACCAGGTGGTCGCCGCCGCCTCCAACCCCAACCAGTTCGGCCTCGACGCCGATCTGATCATGCATTACAACTACGGGCCCGAGAACCTGTGGATGCAGTACACGCGGTGGGCGGGCAACTCCGTCGCCAAGGCGCTCTTCAGGGACATGGACCGGGCCACCCGGGAGCCGGACGCCGGGAAGAAGAAGACGATGGTCCAGGACTACATCGACGTGGTCGCCGAACAGGCCGTGCTCTACCCGGTCGTCCACAACGAGCTGATGACGGCCTGGAACCCCAAGCGGCTCAGCGGGATAAGGCCGCAGCCGTACCCCGGTATCAACCTCCTCCAGGCCAAGTGGGCCTAGCCGTGTTGTCCGGACAGGGGGCCCTCGCCACGTGATCGCCGTCGTACGGATCCTGCTCCGCCGTATCGCCCTGCTCGTGCCGCTGATGCTCGGCATCGTGCTGTTCGTGTTCCTGGTGATGCGGTTCTCGGACGTCGACCCGGCGTCCGCGTTCTTCCAGGGCGCCAACCCGACACCCCAGCAACTGCACGACTTCCGGGAGGAACACGGCCTGCTCGACCCGCTGCCCGTGCGCTACGTGGACTTCGTCGCCGACGTGCTGCACGGCGACATGGGCACCAGCGCGCTGACCCGGGCGCCGGTGATCGACCAGGTCACCACCGCGCTGCCGCTCACCCTGCAGCTGACCTTCCTGGGGCTCGGCATCGCGGTCGTTCTGTCCCTGCTGGGCGGGGTGACCGCGGCGATCTACCGGGACCGGCTGCCCGACCAGATCATCCGGGTCGTGTCGCTGACCGGTGTCGCCGCGCCCGGCTTCTGGCTGGCGCTGCTGATGATCCAGTACCTGGCGGTCGACCTGGGCTGGTTCCCGACCGGCGGCTACATCAACCCGGCCGACTCCTTCACCGGCTGGCTGAAGACCATGACCCTGCCGGCCTTCGCGCTGTCGCTGCCGGTGGCGGCGCAGCTGACCAGGATCGTGCGGACGGCCGTGGTGGAGGAACTGGACAAGGACTACGTACGAACGGCGATCGGCAGCGGACTGCCACCCCGGGTTGTCGTGGGTCGGAACGTGCTGCGGAACGCGCTCATCAACCCGCTCACCGTGCTCGGCCTGCGCGTCGGCTATCTCCTCGGCGGCGCGGTCGTCATCGAGACGATCTTCTCGCTGCCGGGGATGGGCAAGCTGATGATCGACGCCGTGAAGAACGGCGATCCGGCCGTCGTCCAGGGCGTCGTCCTGACGACGGCGGCCGGGTTCGTCGTCGTGAACCTCGCCATCGACGCCCTCTACCTGCTGGTCAACCCGCGACTGAGGGATGCGACCACATGATGACCCGCAAGAGCCTCACCGAGACGCTGTCCCGGCCCGGGGTACGGCTGCGCGGCTGGCGGCGGCTGCCGTTGCTGTCGAAGGTCGCCGTCTGCTTCCTGGCGGTCGTCGTGCTGATGGCGCTGTTCGCGCCGGTCCTCGCCCCGCACGACCCGCTCGACCAGCAGCCGCCGGTCGACGGCACGGGGCATCCGTCCACCGCGCACTGGATGGGCCAGGACAGCCTCGGCCGGGACATCCTGAGCCGGCTGATGTACGGGGCGCGGTGGTCGCTGGCGATCGGGCTCGGCGCGACGGGCCTGGCGCTGGTGGTCGGCGCGCTGCTCGGGGCGATCGCGGCCACCTCGCGCAAGGCGGTCGACGAGACGCTGATGCGCTGTCTGGACGTCGTGATGGCGTTCCCTGGCATCGCGCTGGCCGCCGTGCTGGTGGCGGTGTTCGGCGGTGGCATCACGGTGCTGATCTGCGCGATCGCGTTCCTGTTCACGCCACCGGTGGCACGGGTCGTCCGGGCGAACGTCCTCGACCAGTACGGCGAGGACTATGTGACGGCGGAACGGGTGATCGGCGCCCGGACCCCGCACATCGTGCTGAAGCACGTGGCGATCAACTGTGCCGCGCCGGTGCTGGTGTTCTGCACGGTCCAGGTCGCCGAGGCGGTGGTCTTCGAGGCGTCGCTGTCCTTCATCGGGGCCGGTGTCCGGCCGCCCGACCCGTCCTGGGGCAGTGTCATCGCGGACGGCAAGAACATGGTGCTGACCGGCGGCTGGTGGGCGACCGTGTTCCCCGGGCTGCTGATGCTGGTCACGGTGCTGTCGCTGAACATCCTGTCCGAGGGCGTGTCCGACGCGTGGGCGGCCCCGTCGGCCCGGGAGGTGGAGGCGCCCGGCGACGACCGGCTCGAGGCGCCGGAGCCCGGCAGCGGGGAGGTCGTGCAACTGCCCGGCCTGGCGGAGGCGGCCCGGCGACTGCGGGCCCGGGCCCGCCGGCTGCCCCGGGACGGTCAGCCGGTGCTCGCGGTGGAGAACCTCGCGATCGGCTTCGACCAGCGGCACGGCGGCGTGGACATCGTGGACGGCATCAGCTTCGAGGTGCGTCCCGGTGAGGTGCTGGGCCTGGTCGGCGAGTCGGGCTGCGGCAAGTCGCTGACCGCGCTGGCTGTGATGGGCCTCCAGCCGAAGGGGGCGCGCGTCAGCGGACAGGTGCGGTTCCGGCAGCGGGATCTGATCGCCGAGCCGATGCGCGTACGCCGCAAGCTCCTGGGCCACGAGATGGCCATGATCTACCAGGACGCGCTGTCGTCGCTGAACCCGGCGATGACGATCCGCGCCCAGCTCAAGCAGGTCGTCCGGCGCGGCGGGCGGCGCGGTCCGGCCGAGTTGCTGACGATGGTCGGCCTGGACCCCGAGCGCACCCTGCGCAGCTATCCGCACGAACTGTCCGGGGGGCAGCGCCAGCGCGTCCTGATCGCCATGGCCCTGTCGCGCGACCCGAAGCTGATCGTCGCCGACGAGCCGACGACCGCCCTCGACGTGACCGTGCAGGCCCAGGTCATAGAGCTGCTGCTCCGGCTGCGCGAGGAGCTGGGCTTCGCGCTGATCCTCGTCTCGCACGATCTGGCGCTGATCGCGGACGTCACCGACCGGGTGGTGGTGATGTACGGCGGGCAGATCGTGGAGACGGGCGTGACCGCCGACCTGGTGGAGGCACCGGCCCACCACTACACGCGCGGTCTGCTCGGCAGTGTGCTGTCGCTGGAGTCGGCGCAGGAGCGGATGACGCAGATCAAGGGCGTCGTGCCCTCTCCGGCGGACTTCCCGGCGGGCTGCCGGTTCGCGGACCGGTGCCCGCGCGCGAGCGAGATCTGCCGTACGACGGCTCCGGTCCTGGCCGGCCCCGAGACGCACACGGCGGCCTGCCATCACCCGGCCATAGAGCTGTCGGCCACCGAACCCGAGGCGGTGTCATGAGTGCGCTCGTGGAGCTGTCGGACGCACACGTCGTCCACAAGGCCCGCAGCGGCGGCCTGTTCACCCGGGACCGGGTGTACGCCCTGACCGGCGCGGACCTCGCCATCGCGCCCGGCGAGACCGTCGGTGTGGTCGGCGAGTCGGGCTGCGGGAAGTCGACACTGGCGAAGGTGCTGGTGGGGGTGGAGCGGCCGACCCAGGGGACCGTTTCCTTCCGGGGCCGGGACCTGTGGTCGATGCCGGCCGCGGAGCGCCGGCGGGCCGTCGGCGGCAGTACCGGCATGATCTTCCAGGACCCGTCGACGGCCCTGAACCGCCGTCTGCCCGTCCGGCAGATCCTGCGGGACCCGCTGGACGTGCACGACCGGGGCACCAGAAGCAGTCGCGAGGACCGCGTACGGGAGTTGATGTCGCTCGTCGGTCTCCCCCGGGCCCTCGCCGACGCCCTGCCGGGCCAGCTGTCGGGCGGGCAGCGGCAGCGCGTCGCGATCGCCCGGGCGCTGGCGCTGGACCCGGACCTGGTCGTGGCGGACGAGCCGACGAGCGCCCTGGACGTGTCCGTCCGGGCCCAGATCCTCAACCTCCTGCTGGATCTGAAGGAACGCCTGGGGCTGGCCCTGGTCTTCGTCTCGCACGACATCCAGACCGTGCGGCGGATGAGCGACCGTGTGATCACCATGTACCTGGGCCGGATCGTGGAGGAGTCCCCCGCCGCCCTGGTCACCGACCGGGCCCGGCACCCGTACACCCGCGCGCTGTTCTCCGCCACGCCCGGCCTGCTCGACCCGATCGACCCGATCCCGCTGGTCGGTCCGGTGCCGTCGGCGACCCGCCCGCCGAGCGGCTGCCCGTTCCGGACGCGCTGCTGGAAGGCGGACGGGACGTGTGCGGAGGCGATGCCGGACTTCTCGGCCGCGTCGGCACCCGCGCACCGGTTCCGCTGCCACCATCCTGTCCAGGAGGACGAGTCGACCCGCGACCTCGTCCGGCAGAGCGCCCCGATGGAGGCTCCATGACCCTCACCCCGCTGACCGGTGTCATCCCGCCCGTGTGCACGCCCCTGACACCGGACCGCGAGGTGGACGTCCCCTCGCTGCTCAGGCTCGTCGACCATCTGCTGGACGGCGGGGTGAGCGGACTGTTCGTGCTCGGCTCGACATCGGAAGCGGCGTATCTGCCGGACCGGCAGCGCAGGCTGGTCGTCGAGTCGGTCGCGGCCCATGTGAGCGGGCAGCTCCCGGTGCTGGCCGGGGCGATCGACATGACGACGGCCCGGGTCCTGGACCATGTCGCGTCGGTGACGGCGGCCGGAGCGGACGCGGTCGTCGTCACCGCCCCGTTCTACGCCCGCACCCACCCGGCGGAGATCGCCCGCCACTTCCGCGCGGTCGCGGCCGGCAGCCCGGTCCCGGTCATCGCCTACGACCTTCCCGCCGCCGTCCACACGAAGCTGCCCGCGGATGTGGTCCTGGAACTGGCCGCCGACGGTGTCCTGGCCGGACTCAAGGACTCCAGCGGCGACCTGGCCGCCTTCCGCCAGGTCCTGACCGGCGCACGGGACCGCCAGGGCATCACCGGCTTCAGCGTGCTGACCGGCTCCGAGCTGATCGTCGACGCGGCGCTCGCGCTCGGCGCGGACGGAACGGTGCCCGGCCTCGGCAACGTCGACCCGCACGGCTACGTCCGCCTGGACCGCCTGTGCCGCGCCGGGGACTGGGAGGAGGCCCGTGCCGAACAGGAGCGGCTGTGCGCCCTGTTCGGCATGGTGACGGTCGGCGACCCGGCCCGGATGGGCCCCGGTTCCTCGGCGATCGGCGCCTTCAAGGCCGCGCTGCGTCTGCGGGGCGTGATCGACTGCCCGGCGACGGCGGAGCCTCAGGTGCCGCTTTCGCCGGACGAGGTGGAGCGGGTCGGGAAGTACCTGGCGGCGGCCGGGCTGCTTTAGAGGTCACCGACGGGGACGCGGCGGAACTCGATCGTCTCGTAGGTCCCCTGCGCCCCCGTCTCATAGAGGATCCCCACCGTCTTCCGGCCGAGCGGGACCAGGTCGGAGTAGGCCGCGGGCTGCTGGGAAAGCGTGAGCGCCTTGGTGAACGTGGCGCCACCGTCGGTGCTGCGCCAGACGGCCATCGCCCGGCGCGCGGTGGGGACGGACGGGCCGGAGAACAGCAACGGCGCGCGCTTCCCGGCGAGTTGCAGGACGCTGCCCTGGACGATGGGGACCTCGTTCAGGGTGGGCTGCACGGTGTAGGGCCGGTCGAGGGACCGGCCGCCGTCGCGCGAGTGGCTGTCGAGGCGGTTGCCGGGGCTCGTGCCGTGCTGGTCGCGGGCGTTGAAGTAGACCCTGCCGTCGGGGAGCTGGGCGGCGATCGACTCGTTGGCGTTGTTCACCCCGTCGTAGGAGTCGTCGACGAAGCCCGTCCGCCAGGTCCTGCCGCCGTCGTCGCTGAGGAGCGCGTGGGCGCCGTAGTAGCGGGGTTCCTGGCCGGTGTCCGGGGAGCCGGCGGGCGGGGCCGCCGAGTGGTTGGCGGGGACGACCAGCCGGCCCGTGTGCGGGCCCCGGGTGAGGGCGATCGCATGGCCGGGTCCGGTCGCGTACCAGCGCCACGACGGGCGCTTGACCTGCGCGGTGATCTCGCGGGGTGCGGTGAAGTGCCGGCCGTCGTCCCGGCTGTGCTGCACGAACACCCGGCGGCTCTGCTCGGGCGTGACCTCGCCCCGCATGATCTGGGCCTCCGTCACCTTGCCGCTGTTGTAGGAGGTGAGGAGCACGACCGCGCCGGTGCGCGGGTCGACGACGGGGGCCGGGTTGCCCCGGGTGTCGCCCTTCCCTGCGGCGACGACGGTGAGCGGGCCCCAGGTGCAGCCGCCGTCCGCCGAGCGTCTGAGGACGACGTCGATGGCGCCGGTGTCCCCCGCGCCGCCGCGTCTGCCCTCGGCGAAGGCGAGGACGGTGTGCTTGCCCGTGGTGACGGTGGCGGGGATGCGGTACGTGTCGTAGCCGCCCTCGCCCGAGACGTACGGGACGGAGGACGTACAGCCGGGGGTGGCCGAGGCGGAGGTCGTCGCGGTGGTCGTCGCGGTGACGGCGGAGAAGAGGACCGTGGTGACGAGGAGGGTGCGGCTGAGGAGTCTCATCCTGCTCCTGAAGCGGCGGCGTCGGATGGTGCCTGTCCGTCAGATGTTCCCCGGTGTCACGATCCCCGACTCGTACGCCACGATGACCAACTGCGCCCGGTCCCGCGCCGCCAGCTTGCCCATGATGCGGCTGACGTGGGTCTTGGCGGTCAGCGGGCTCAGGCCCAACACCTCGGCGATTTCCGTGTTGTTGAGGCCGCGTGCGACCAGCGCCAGCACCTCCCGCTCGCGCTCGGACAGGCACTCCGGCCCGCCGGTCGCCGGTGCCGAGGGGCTGCGCAGGAACCGCTCGATCAGCCGTGCCGTGGGCCCGGGCGACAGCAGGGAGTCCCCGGCCGCGACCGTGCGGATGGCGTCGAGGAGTTCGGCCGGCCTGGTGTCCTTGACCAGGAACCCGGAGGCGCCGGCGCGCAGGGCGTCCACGATGTACTCGTCGGTGTCGTAGGTGGTGAGGACCAGGACGCGGACGCCGGCGAGATCGTCGTCGGCCGCGATGAGCCGGGTCGCCTCGATACCGTCCAGGTCGGGCATGCGGATGTCCATCACCACCAGGTCGGCGCGCCCGCTGCGGGCCAGCTCCACGGCCTGTCTGCCGGTGGCGGCCTGGCCGACGACCTCCATGTCGCGGGCCGACTCCACGAGCATCGCGAACGCCTCCCGCACCAGGGTCTGGTCGTCCGCGAGCAGTACGCGGATGGTCATCCGGTCCTCTTCCCCGTCGTGGTCAGCGGCAGGACCGCGGCCACCTCGAAGCCGCCCCCGGGACGCGGTCCGGCGTCGAGTGTGCCACCCACGCTGCGGGCCCGCTCCCGCATTCCGACGAGTCCGAAGCCCGGGGTGCCGCCCGGGTCCGGTCCGGTGCCGTCGTCGCTGACCGACAGACGCAGGGCGCCCTGCCGCTCGTCCAGTTCCACACGGACCGAGACGCCGGGTCCCGCGTGCCGCACCGCGTTCGTCAGGGCCTCCTGCACGATGCGGTAGACGGCGGCGCCGACGGCGGGCGGTGCCTGCCGTATCCGTACGGTCTGCTCGACCCGGGCACCGGCCAGCCGCGCGGCCTCAGCCAGGTCGGGCAGGCCGTCGAGGCCGGGCAGCGGGCCGCGGGCCTCCGGCGGGCCGTGCTCGCGCAGCACCTCCAGCGTCGTACGGAGTTCACCGCGGGCGCTGCGGCAGGTCTCGGCGATGTCGTCGAGGGCCTTGGCGACCGTCTCCCGGTCGAGCCGCTCGGGGTCGGCCGACAGCACATGGGCGGCGACGGAGGTCTGCACGCCGATGAGGGTGATGCTGTGGGCGAGCAGGTCGTGCAGATCCCGGGCGATCCGCAGCCGCTCCTCTGCGACCCGCCGCCGGGCCTCCTCCTCCCTGGTCCGTTCGGCCCGTTCGGCCCGCTCCACGATCGAGGCGACGTACTGGCGGTAGAACCGCACGTCGACTCCGCAGAACAGCACGGCGACGACCCAGCCGGACGCCTTCAGCAGTCCCAGCGCCTCCTGTGCGCTGATGGTGAGCAGCACGCCCACCGCCATGGTGATGACGCCGATGCCGACCAGGACGGTGCGCAGCGGCCGGCCGGTGACGGCGACGGTGTACAGGGCGACGTAGGCGGCCTGGGTGGCCGCGGTGTGCGGGTAGTCGAGGAAGTGGTACGGGAACACGCAGGTGATCACGGCGACCAGGACGAGTACCGGACGGCGGCGGCGCCACACCAGTGGCACGTGGGAGACGAGCAGCAGGGCCCAGCCGAGCGCGTCGGGCCTGCGGCCGTCGTCGACGAACAGCGCGAGCGCTGCGGCGACAACGGCCACCGAGACGGCGAGCAGCGCGTCGTTGCGCAGTGCGTGCGGGGCGGTCAGGGGGTCGCGGTTGATCGCGGCCATGACCCGACTACCGATGGTGGGCGCCTGCACGGTCACATCCTCAGCTAGCTGCGGGCATGCGTGCCGCTGGGGGCGGCACGGTGGGCGCAGCGGCACCCCGCTACGCCGGGCTGCGGACCCGCCCGCGCTCAGCCTCAACGGCCGGTTCCTGCACACGCGAGAGCCTCCCCGGCCACCACACCCGCCGCCGCAACAGCACACTCGCCGTCGTCACCAGATACGTACGCACAAGGAACGTATCCAGCAGCACCCCCACAGCGATGACAAACCCGAGTTCCACCAGCCCGACCATCGGCAAGGTCGTCAGCACAGCGAACGTCGCCGCGAGCACAACCCCCGCAGAGGCGATCACCCCACCGGTCGTCCGCAACGCGGTCAACGCGGCCACCTCCGGCTCGGCCCCCCGCACGGACTCCTCCCGCATCCGGTGCATCAGGAAGATGCCGTAGTCCACACCCAGCGCGACCAGGAACACGAAGGACAGCAACCCCAGCCCCGGATCCGTACCCCCGAACCCGAACACCGGCTCGAACACCAGCCCGCCGATGCCCAACGCCGCACCCCACACCGCGATCACCGCCGCCAGCAGCAGCAACGGCGCGACGAGACTGCGCAGCAGCCCGACCAGGATGACGAACACGGCGGCCAGGACCAGCGGCACGATCACCTTCCGGTCCCGCGCCTCGCTGTCGGCCAGGTCGATCTGCTGTGCGCTGGGTCCGCCGGCGTACGCGCCCTCGGGGTCGATCCCGGACCGCAGCGCCTCGATGGTGCGGGTCTCGGCCGGGGTCTCCGGAGCCGCCGTGGTGAAGACGGCGAGCTCGGTCCACCCCGCCCCGCTCCGCCCGGGGACCACCTCGGCGACCCCGTCGGTCGCCCGGGCCCGTTCGCCCACCGCCTCGGCCCGTTCCCGGGGCGCGATGACCGTCACGGGCCGGCTGCTGCGCTCGGGATACTCGCGTGCCAGCGTCTGCATGGCGGTGATGGACTCGGGCCGTTCGGTGAAGGAGTCCTCCTGCTTGATGCTCCCGGACAGGTTCAGCGTGCCGAGGGCGAGCGCTCCGAGCAGGACACCCCCTGTGACGAGGACGGTGACGGGCCGCCGTGTCGCCGAGGTCCCCATCGCGGCGAACAGCGACCGCCGCGCCTTCGGCTCACTCCCGAACGCGGGGATCAGCGGCCAGAAGACGCGCCGCCCGAGCAGGACCAGCACCGCGGGCAGCAGGGTCGTCATGGCGACCAGCGCGGCGAGCACCCCGACCATGCCGACCGGCCCCATGCCGCTGCTGCTGTTGAGGTCGGCGGCGAGCAGGCACAGCAGCCCGGCCGCGACGGTCCCCGAGGAGGCGAGGACGGCCGGTCCGCAGCCGCGCAGGGCGGTGCGCATGGCGTCGTACGGCCGCTCGTGGCGCCGCAGTTCCTCGCGGTAGCGGGAGACGATCAGCAGCGCGTAGTCGGTGCCGGCGCCGAGGACCAGCACGGTCATCACACCGCCGCTCTGGCCGGTGACGGTGACGTCGAACAGTTCGTGCAGTCCGTACCCGGCGGCCATCGCTGTCGCCGCGGCGACGCCCGCGACGGCGAGCGGGACGAGCCACAGGAAGGGGCTGCGGTAGATGAGGATGAGCAGCACGGTGACGACACCGAGCGTGGCGAGCAGCAGCGTGGCGTCGAGCGTCCCGAACACCTTGTTCATGTCGGTGTTCAGCGCCCCCGGCCCGCCGACCTCGACACTCAGCCCGCCGCCGCCCTCGGCGATGTCGCGCACCCCGTCGACGAAGGCGTCCCTGGCCTCCTCGTCCTGGCCCGGCTGGGTGCTGGAGACCGGGTACATCAGGGTGGAGCCGTCCTCGGACGGGACGCCCCGCGCCTTGCCGCCCGTCAGGTCGTAGGCGCCGCTCACCTCGGCGATCTGCTCGGCGGCGGTGCGCCGGTCGGCGTCGGTCAGACCGGCGTCCCGGTGGTACACCAGCACCAGGTCGGTCGACTCCCCGCCGGGCAACCGGTCCTGGATCCGGGCCACCTGGGTGGAGTCGGCGCTGTCGGGCAGATAGTCGACCGCGCGGTTCTGCTGGATGCCGGCGAACTTCCCGGCGAGCGGCCCGAGCAGTACGAGCGCGGCCAGCCACAGCCCGACCACCACCCAGGGCACGGACCGCCGTCGCCCCGTACGTGTCCTTGTGTCCCCCATCAGCCGGGCTCCCTCCGCGTCGGGTGTCTGGAACGCTCTCCAGACTCCCGGCGCGCGGCGACGGGTTCGTCGGGCGCGAGGCCGAGTTGAGGGGTACTGCCCGGGGCGACACTGGCCGCAGACTACTCCCCGGGGAGTATCGCGGGGAGGTGTCCTACGACGTGTCCTACGACGGCGTACGCGCGGCGGCCGCCAGCAGCCGGGTCACATCGTCCGAGCAGATGGTCAGCGCCGCCCCCACCGTCGCGAGGACGTCCCGCTCGGCCGGGGTGTACGGCCCGTCCGCCAGGGCGATGCGGGCGCCCTGGAGCAGGATCGATTCGCGGCCGACGGTGGCGAGGTGCGGGGCGAGCGGGTCCAGTGCCTCGTGGAGCTCTATGGCCAGCCCGGCACCGCAGGGCTCGCCGGAGATCCGGCCGGTGTCCGCCTCCAGCGCCTCGACGAGGGCGGCCAACTGCTCCTCCGTGCAGTCGTCGAAGCCGGCCGCGCGCACGGCGAGCACGGCCGCCTCCAGCGCCGTACGGGAACCGGCGCCGCCCGCCGCCAGTACCGCGAGGGCGACGGTGTGCACGGCGTCGCGGAGCATCGCGGAGAAGCGGATGGTCGTCGGATGGTCGAGGACGTCCGTGCCGAAGTGGCGGCGGCAGGCGGCGCACTCGACGACCGGGCCGGTCTCGCCGCGCGGCAGCACGGGCAGGCCCAGCAGGGTGAAGCGGCGCTGCCCGGTCAGCCGCTGGTAGTTGCGGTCGCCGCCGCAGCCGGGGCAGAAGAACTCCCCGTCACCGGCCGCGGTCCATGCGATACGGGTGCCCAGGATGCTCGAAAACCTGGCGGCATGGCCGTTTCGTCCCCGTCCTGGCAGCACGTCGCACCTCCGTCACGCCGCACGGCAGCGTCGCCGCGCTTGCGTGATGTTAGCCACATCCATGAGGAGGAGTCAGCACCCCGGAGGAGACCTTTCCGTGACCCTCACAGGGATTGGCCGGTATGTGACGGGGCTCCACCCGCCGGACAACGGCGGGCAGAGCCCCACAATCCCCGTTACGACTGGTCAGCGCGTCGCGCGGTTGACGGCCGAGACGACCGCCTTCAGAGAGGCGCGCGTCGTGTTCGCGTCGATTCCGATCCCCCACAGAACCTTGTCGCCGATCGCGCATTCGATGTAGGAGGCGGCCTGCGCTGAGGCACCCTCGCTCATCGTGTGCTCCTGGTAGTCCAGCAGCCGCACGTCGATGCCGACGGACTGCAGCGCGTCGAAGAAGGCCGAGATCGGGCCGTTGCCCGAGCCGGTCAGCACGGTGTCCTGGCCGTCGACCGTGGCCTCCACCTTCAGCGTGTCCACGCCGTCGGTGTCGGTGGTCGACTGGTTGTTCTTGACCTGGATCCGGCCCCACGGGTTCTCCGGGTTGGGCAGGTACTCGTCCTCGAACGCCCCCCAGATGGCCTTCGGCGTGACCTCGCCGCCCTCGGCGTCCGTCTTCGCCTGGATGAGCTTGGAGAACTCGATCTGCATCCGGCGCGGCAGTTCCAGCTTGTGGTCGTTCTTCAGGACGTACGCGATACCGCCCTTGCCGGACTGCGAGTTGACCCGGATGACCGCCTCGTAGGAGCGGCCGACGTCCTTGGGGTCGATCGGCAGGTAGGGCACCGCCCACTCGATGTCGTCGACGGTGACGCCCTTGGCGGCGGCGTCGGCCTCCATGGCGTCGAAGCCCTTCTTGATGGCGTCCTGGTGGGAGCCGGAGAAGGACGTGTAGACCAGGTCTCCCACGTACGGGTGGCGCGGGTGGACCTGCATCTGGTTGCAGTACTCCCACGTACGACGGATCTCGTCGATGTCGGAGAAGTCGATCTGCGGGTCGACGCCCTGGGAGAACAGGTTCATGCCCAGGGTGACCAGGTCGACGTTGCCGGTGCGCTCGCCCTGTCCGAACAGGCAGCCCTCGACGCGGTCGGCGCCGGCCATCAGGGCCAGCTCGGCGGCGGCGACGGCCGTTCCGCGGTCGTTGTGCGGGTGGATCGACAGGCAGACGTGCTCGCGGCGGGTCAGGTTGCGGCCCATCCACTCGAAGCGGTCGGCGTGCGTGGAGGGCGTGGAGCGCTCGACGGTCGCCGGCAGGTTGAGGATGATCTCGCGGCCCGGGCCGGGCTGCCAGACGTCCATGACCGCCTCGCAGACCTCCAGCGCGAAGTCCAGCTCGGTGTCCGTGAAGATCTCCGGCGAGTACTGGTAGCCGAACTCCGTCTCCGGGCCCAGCAGCTTCTCCGCGTACTCCATGACCAGCCGCGTGCCGTCGATCGCGATCTGCTTGATGTCGTCCTTGGAGCCGCGGAAGACGACCCGGCGGAAGACGGGGGCGGTGGCGTTGTACAGGTGGACCGTGGCGCGCTTGGCGCCCTTCAGGGACTCCACGGTCCGCTCGATCAGGTCCTCGCGGGCCTGGGTCAGTACGGAGATGGTGACGTCGTCGGGGATCGCGCCCGGCTCCTCGATGATGGAGCGCACGAAGTCGAAGTCGGTCTGGCCGGAGGCCGGGAAGCCGACCTCGATCTCCTTGTAGCCCATCTTGACCAGCAGGTCGAACATGGCGCGCTTGCGGGCCGGCGACATGGGGTCGATCAGGGCCTGGTTGCCGTCGCGCAGGTCGGTGGAGAGCCAGCGGGGGGCGGTGGTGATCCGGTTGGCCGGCCAGGTGCGGTCCGGGATGTCGACCTGCTCGTAGCGGCCGTACTTGTGGATCGGCATGGTGCTGGGCTGCTGGCGGTTCGCCATGATGCGGGGGCTCCTCAGAGTGTCCGGATGGACGGCCGACGACGCAGCACCAAGCTCCGCGGGGAGGGGGTCGGCCTCGACTACAGGCCCTCGCCGCGGCAGCTAAGGAGAAGCAGCCCGAAACGCATGATGCGCAGCATGCTAGCCGAGGCCCTCCAGGTGTGCGGATCCGTATCAGTATGCGGGACCGTGCGCACATACAGGACAAAAAGTGCGCCATGCCACTTCGTCGTACTGCTGCCATACCACTCAATCACAGAGCGTGAAGTCGCTTGTCCGCGTATTTCACCAATCATGGTGGCGACCGGTGACAGGCCCGTCACGCAGTGCAAAGGTGCCAGGCATGACGACTCACGGGGGCTTCGAGCCCGTCTTCTGCACCATCGTTCCGCCCCATGTCCTCGACAAGCTCTCCCAGGCCGAGGACCCCGCGCTGGCCGGCCCGGCCCGCCGCACCCTCCAGCGCGACGCCTTCGAGCGCACCCAGCGCCGCCTCACCACGGTCATCGGCGCGAGTGCCGTCGCCTCGGTCGCCGACGGCAAGCCGCAGCGCACGGTCTACGACGCCCGGCACGGCACCGACCTGCCCGGGCACAAGGTCCGCGGCGAGGGCGACAAGCCCGGCAAGGACGCCACGGTCAACCGCGCCTACGCCGGCCTCGGCGCCACCTTCGAGCTGCTCCTCACGGCGTACCAGCGCGACTCGATCGACGGGAACGGCCTGCCGCTGGACGCGACCGTGCACTACGACCGCGACTACAACAACGCCTTCTGGAACGGCGAGCAGATGGTCTTCGGGGACGGCGACGGGGAGATCTTCCTCGACTTCACCATCCCGATCGACGTCATCGGCCACGAGCTCGTCCACGGCGTCACGCAGTACACCGCGAACCTCACCTACTTCGGCCAGCCCGGTGCGCTGAACGAGTCCGTGTCGGACGTCTTCGGCGCGCTGATCAAGCAGTACACGCTCGGCCAGACCGCCGCCGAGGCCGACTGGCTGATCGGCGCGGGCCTGCTCGCCCCGCGGGTGACGGGCGTGGCGCTGCGCTCCATGAAGGAGCCGGGCACGGCGTACGACGACGACGTCCTCGGCAAGGACCCGCAGCCCGCGACCATGGACGACTTCGTCCGCACCGGCCGCGACAACGGCGGTGTCCACATCAACTCGGGCATCCCCAACCACGCCTTCTACCTCGCGGCCACGGCCCTCGGCGGCCACGCCTGGGAGCGCGCGGGACAGGTCTGGTACGACGTACTGACCGGCGGCGAACTGAAGGAGCAGGCGATGTTCACCGACTTCGCCACGCTCACCGTCAAGGCCGCGCGGGAGCGCTTCGGCGACGGTGAGGAACTGGACGCCGTCTCGAAGGCCTGGGAGCAGGTCGGGGTGCGGACCCTGTAGTTCCGTACTAGACAGGTGCCATGCGGATTCAGGTGAGGCGCACAGGCGGGTTCGCGGGCATCGAGCGGCATGCCGAGGTGGACACCTCGGGCCGCCCCGATGCCGCCGAATGGCACGCCCTGGCCGAGCAGGCGGTGGCCGCCGGCCGGGGCACTCCGCCGGTCGGGGTGCCGGACGGTTTCAGCTACCAGCTCACGGTGGACGGCAAGACGGTCTACTGCTCCGACCCCCGGCTGACGGACGAGCAGCGCAAGCTGATCTCACGGGTCCTGAAGGAAGGGGCTTAACAGGTCCTGGGCGGCGGCCTGTTGACTTGAGTTACCACCGGTACGGATGATCCGCGCATGGTGACTGACGCAGGCAACCCGATCCCCCGTTTCCCGGCCGGTTTCCTCTGGGGCGTGTCGACCTCGGCGCATCAGATCGAGGGTGCCGCGGACGCGCGTGAGCCGTCCGTGTGGGACGCCTTCACGGCCGAGCCGGGACGGGTGAAGGACGGCTCGACGGCGGCGGTGGCCTGCGACCACTACCACCGCCACCGCGAGGACGTGGCGCTGCTGGCGGAGCTGGGCGTGAACGCGTACCGCTTCTCGGTCTCCTGGCCGCGGGTGCGCTCCGAGAAGGGCCTGGACTTCTACGACCGGCTGGTGGACGACCTGTGCGCGGCGGGCGTCCGCCCGGTGCCGACCCTGTTCCACTGGGACCTGCCGGCGGACCTGGACTGGCTGGAGAGGGACACGGCCGCCCGCTTCGCCGAGTACGTGTCCCTGGTCGCCGACCGGCTCGGAGACCGGGTGACGAAGTGGATCACCCTGAACGAGCCGGCCGAGCACACCCTGCTGGGCCACGCCCTGGGCGTGCACGCACCGGGCAGGAAGCTGCTGTTCGACGCGCTGCCGGTCGCCCATCACCAGCTGCTGGCCCACGGCCTGGCCGTCCGGGCCCTGCGCGCCTCGGGTGCCACGGACATCGGCGTCGCCAACTCGCACGGCCCGACCTGGGCGGCCTCGACCGAGGCGGCGGACGTGGAGGCGGCCGAGTTCTACGACCTGCTGCTGAACCGCCTCTTCGCGGACCCGCTGCTGCTGGGCCGGTATCCGGACGGCATCGGCGAGCTGATGCCCGGGGACGTCGAGGCCGATCTGAAGGTGATCGCCGAGCCGGTCGACTGGTACGGCGTCAACTACTACGCGCCGACCCGGGTGGGCGCCCCGCAGGGCACGGAGATCGAGTTCGGCGGCGTCTCCATGCCCGCCGAACTGCCCTTCTCCGTACGGGAGATCGCGGGCCACCCGGTCACGGACTTCGGCTGGCCGGTCGTGCCCGAGGGCCTCACCGAACTCCTCACGACGTTCCGCGAGCGCTACGGCGACCGGCTGCCGCCCGTCGTCATCACCGAGAACGGCTGCTCGTACCCGGGCGTCGACGACCAGGACCGCATCGCCTACCTGGACGGCCATGTCCGCGCCCTGCACCGGGCGCTGGAGGCGGGCGTCGACGTGCGCGGCTACTTCGTCTGGTCCCTGCTCGACAACTTCGAGTGGGCGGAGGGCTACGCACGCCGCTTCGGCCTGGTCCATGTCGACTTCGAGACCCAGGAGCGGACCCCGAAGTCGTCGTACCGCTGGTACCGGGAGCTGCTGAAGGCCCAGGGCGCTACGGCTTGATGCCCACGCCGGTCCAGAGGCTGACCTCGGCGTCCGTCGGGGTGTCGCCGTCGGTGGCCTCCGGGCGCCAGCGGTGGCCGACGGCGACGCCCGGGTCGAGCAGGTCCAGGCCGTCGAAGAAGCGGGCGACATCGGCCTGGGAGCGGAACCGCACCGGGGTACCGGCGGCGGTGTAGATGTCGGTGACCTTCTGCCAGGTGGCGGCGTCGAAGTCGGGCGTGCAGTGGCTCAGCGCCAGGGCGCTGCCCGAGGGCAGGACGTCCAGCAGGCGGCGCACGATGCCGTAGGGGTCCTGGGCGTCGGTGACGAAGTGCATCAGGGCGTTGAGGGACAGCGCGACCGGGCGGCTCAGATCGAGGATCTCGGCCAGGGCGGGCGCGTTCAGCAGCGTCTGGGGGTCGTTGACGTCCGCCTCTATGTAGGTCGTACGGCCCTCGGCGGAGCTGCGCATCAGGCGCTCGGCGTACTTGAGGACGAGGGGGTCGTTGTCGGCGTAGACCACCCGGGCGTCGGGGACCACGGACTGGGCCACCTGGTGCAGGTTGGGCTCGGTGGGGATGCCGGTGCCGATGTCCAGCCACTGGCGGATGCCGTGCTCGCGCGCGAGGACCCGGGTGGCCCGGTGCATGAAGGCCCGGTTCTCGCGGGCGCACACGAAGATGGCGGGGTAGGCCTCGGCGACCCGCTCGGCGGCCTGCTTGTCGACCTCGAAGTGGTCCTTGCCGCCGAGGTAGTAGTCGTACATGCGGGCGGAGTGCGGCCTGCTGGTGTCTATGTCCCGCGCGGCCTGCGAGTGGGTCATGCTGTGCCTCTCGTGGGGGGTGGTGGTGCGAGTCCGGCTCAGTGGGGCTTCAGTGAGCCGTCAGATGGTCGGCGAGGCCCTTCTTGACCCCCGCGACGAACGCGGTGATCTCCTCGGGCGTGTAGATCAGCGCGGGACCGGCCGGATCCGTGGACTGCCGGACCGCCACGCGGCCGTCGGCGAGTTGCTTGGCCTCCACGCACTGCCCCCCGTTCGGACCGCTCCAGGGCCGTTCCCAGCCCTGCTCCCCCAGGTCCGTCGCGGGCATCCCGTTGTAGACGGTGCCCTCGGCGATGGTCATGCGTACTCCTTCCGCATGCGGTTCAACAGCGCCTTGCTGTCCGCGGACGAGGTCTTCAGTGACAGCCGGTTGTGCGCCTCCAGATGGGCCACGACGTCGGCCCGCTGGTCGAGGTAGACGGAGGCGGAGAGGAGTTCGCTGTAGACGATGTCGGGCAGCTCCCGCTCCTCGAACCGGAAGTAGGTGAACGGCGCGCACGCCCCGACGTGGGCGCCCGCGGTGAACGGCACGATGTCGACGCTGACGTGCTCCAGCTCGGACGCCTCCAGGAGCCGGTCGATCTGCTCCCGCATCACCTCGGGGCCGCCCACCACGCGGTGCAGTACGGCTTCTTCCATCACGACCCAGAGCGTGGGCGCGTCGTGCCTGGTGAGCAGGGACTGGCGGCGCAGCCGCAGCTCCACGCGCCGCTGGAGGTCCTCCTCGTCGTCGTTCGGGAAGCCCCCGCCCAGCACGGCGCGCGCGTACCCGGGCGTCTGGAGCAGGCCGGTGACGTACTGCGGCTCATAGGTGCGCAGTGTTCTCGCGCCGGTCTCCAGGCTCACGTAGGCGGTGAACCAGGACGGCATCACATCGCGGTACGGGTGCCACCAGCCGGGCTCGTTGGCCCGCTCGGCCAGGGTGACGAACTCGTCGATCTCCTGGCGGCCGGCGCCATAGGTCTCCAGCAGCTTCTCGACGTAGAGGATCTTCAGGCCGACCTCGGCCTTTTCCAGGCGGCGGATGGTCAGCGGTGTCACGCGCAGGGTCTTGGCCGCGTCGTCGAGCGAGAGCCCCGCGCCCTGCCGGGCTTCCTGGAGCCGACGGCCGAGGATCATGCGGAGAACGGTGGGTGCGCCGGCGCCGGTGCCTGATCGCGCGTCGTTCACGCCGTACCTCCTGAGGGGTCGTCATCGGCGCAAGGCGGGCAGGGACTTGTTCGTTCTGTCGGACCACCGAGCGGTGCGATGCGTTCCGTTTGAAATTATCAGGGAGATGGTTGCAGCGTGAACTGCTCTGCGAGCATAGTTACTTGTGTGACCAGGGCGCCGGAACCCCCCACTCCGGACGGTCCGTTGTCCGCCTCGCCCCTTCCCACCCCCCACGGAAGGCGACCGCCGTGTCCCCCCACACGACTTACACCCCCCGGTTCCCGGACGCGGTGCGCCCGGGCCGCACCCACTGGCTCGAACTGCCGCCGCACCGGGCCAGCGTGAGAAGCGCCCGTCATGCCATGCGTGCGCGGCTGGACTCGTGGCAGGTGCCCGACGAGGTGTGCGCGAACGCCGTCCTGCTCGTGTCCGAGCTGGTGACCAACGCCGTGCTGCACACACTCAGCGAGCGGATCCTGTGCGGCGTCGGGTTGATGCCGAACGCCCGCTTCCGCCTCGAGGTGCACGACGGCGACGACACGGGCCGCGGCATACCCGACCGCCGCCCCGGCCTCGACGACGAGAACGGCCGCGGCCTGCTGCTCGTAAGGGAGATAGCGGACAGCTGGGGCGTCACCCGCTCGACCCTCACCGGCGGCAACGCGGTGTGGGCGAGCCTGGCGACGGCGTTATGACGCGGTGAGGGCCCTCAGAACCCCAGCTTGCGCAACTGCCGGGGATCCCGCTGCCAGTCCTTCGCGACCTTCACATGGAGGTCCAGGAACACGGGTGTTCCGAGCAGCGCCTCGATCTGCTTGCGGGACTTGATGCCGACCTCCTTCAGGCGCTTGCCCTTGGGGCCGATGATGATGCCCTTCTGGCTGGGGCGCTCGATGTAGACGAAGGCGTGGATGTCGAGGAGCGGCTTGTCGGCGGGGCGGTCCTCGCGGGGCAGCATCTCCTCGACGACCACGGCGATGGAGTGCGGCAGCTCGTCGCGGACGCCTTCCAGCGCGGCCTCCCGGATCAGCTCCGCGATCATGACCTGCTCGGGCTCGTCGGTCAGGTCGCCCTCGGGGTAGAGCGCCGGGCCCTCGGGCAGGAGGGGGACGATCAGGTCGGCCAGCAGGTCCACCTGCTTGTCGCCGACCGCCGACACCGGGACGATCTCCGCCCACTCGAAGCCGAGCTCCTTGCCGAGCTGGTCGATCGCGATGAGCTGCTCGGCGAGCGTCTTGCCGTCCACCAGGTCGGTCTTGGTGACGATCGCGATCTTCGGCGTCTTCTTGATGGACGCCAGTTCCTTCGCGATGAAGCGGTCGCCGGGACCGAGCTTCTCGTTCGCCGGCAGGCAGAAGCCGATCACGTCCACCTCGGCCCACGTCGTGCGCACGACGTCGTTCAGCCGCTCGCCCAGCAGTGTGCGCGGCTTGTGCAGCCCCGGGGTGTCGACCAGGATCAACTGCGCGTCCGGGCGGTGCACGATGCCCCGCACGGTGTGCCGCGTCGTCTGCGGCTGATTCGCCGTGATCGCCACCTTCTGGCCGACCAGAGCATTCGTGAGGGTGGACTTGCCCGCGTTGGGACGGCCCACGAAGCAGGCGAAGCCAGCCCTGTGGACAGCTTCGGCCGACTCTTCGGATGACTGGGTACGAACGCTCATGGCGCCCATTCTCCCTGATCCACAGAGCCCCGCCGCACAGGCGCCCGAACGCCGGCCGCCCTGTGAGCTCCCCGAAACCCTCACGCAACGAAACGTCACGGAAACACACCCGTACGCAACCGGAAACGGACGCCGGTGAACCTCTGGCTGGGGCCTTCTGGTGGATCTCCGCAGGAGAAGGAGCGGCGTTCGGTGCGTGCGATCGGCGTGCGGTGCGGAGGGTCATGTGGCGGAGCCACCTGGCCCTTCGCGCCGTGCGGCATGGGGGTCCCCCCGCTCGAGCGAAGCCGAGAGTGGGGGAGTGCGTGCCGGGCGTCGCGACGCTGCGGAGATCCGCCAGAAGGCCCCTAGCCCCCGGAGCCCCACACCGTTGGAGACACCGTGTCCTTGGCCGCCGCAAGCGCCGACACCGGCGACACCGCCTGGCTGCTCGCCGCCACCGCCCTCGTCCTGCTGATGACTCCCGGTCTGGCCCTCTTCTACGGCGGCATGGTCCGCACGAAGAGCGTGCTCAACATGCTGATGATGAGCTTCGTGTCGATCGCCCTGGTGACGGTGGTGTGGCTGGCGGCCGGGTTCTCCCTCACCTTCGGCGAGGACGCCGCGGGCGGCCTGATCGGCGGCCTGGAGCACATCGGCATGAGCGGCCTCGGCCCGGACAGCGTCCAGGGGACGGTGCCCACGATCCTCTTCGCCACCTTCCAGCTCACCTTCGCGATCATCACGGCCGCGCTGGTCAGCGGCGCGGTCGCCGACCGGGCGAAGTTCGGGGCGTGGCTGGTCTTCGTGCCGGTGTGGGCGCTGCTCGTATACGTTCCGGTCGCGCACTGGGTGTGGGGCCCGGGTGGCTGGATCCTGGAGAGGCTCGGCGCCCTCGACTTCGCCGGGGGCCTGCCCGTCGAGATCGTCTCCGGCGCCTCGGGGCTCGCGTTGTGCCTGCTCCTGGGCCCGCGGCTGGGCTTCAAGAAGGACTCCATGCGCCCGCACAACCTGCCCATGGTGATGCTGGGCGCCGGTCTGCTCTGGTTCGGCTGGTTCGGCTTCAACGCCGGCTCCGCCCTCGGCGCCAACGGCCTCGCGGCCGCCGCGTTCCTCAACACCCTCGCCGCGGGCTGCACCGGCCTGCTCGGCTGGCTCTTCGTCGAGCAGAAGCGCGACGGCCACCCCACGACCCTGGGCGCCGCGTCCGGCGCGGTCGCGGGCCTGGTCGCCATCACCCCGTCCTGCGGCTCGGTCTCCCTGCTCGGCGCCCTGGTCGTCGGCCTCACCGCCGGCGCGGTCTGCTCCTACGCCGTCGGCTGGAAGTTCAAGCTGAACTACGACGACTCCCTCGACGTCGTCGGCGTCCACCTGGTCGGCGGTGTCATCGGCACGCTCCTCATCGGCGTCTTCGCCGTCGACTCGATGACCGGCGGCGCCGAGGGCCTCCTCTACGGCGGCGGCCTCGCCCAGCTCGGCAAGCAGGTGGTGGCCGTGGTCGTGGTGGCGGCGTACGCGTTCGCCGTGACGTATGGCATCGGCAAGCTGATCGACGTCACCATGGGCTTCCGCGCGAGCGAGGAGGAGGAGCGGACCGGCCTGGACCTTACGGTGCACGCCGAGACGGCCTACGATCACGGGGTCCTGGGCCACGGCGCCCCGGTCTCCTCCTCCGTCGTCCCCCACGCCCAGAAGGTCACCCCCCAGGCATGAAGCTCATCACCGCGATCGTCAAGCCGTACCGTCTCGACGAGGTCAAGAACGCCCTGCAGGAACTCGGCGTGCACGGCCTGACCGTGAGCGAGGCCAGCGGCTACGGCCGGCAGCGCGGCCACACCGAGGTGTACCGCGGCGCCGAGTACCAGGTCGACCTCGTGCCGAAGGTCCGTATCGAGGTCGTCGTCGAGGACGCGGACGCCGAGGCCGTCATCGACGCGGTCGTGAAGGCCGCGCACACCGGCAAGATCGGCGACGGCAAGGTGTGGGCGCTGCCCGTCGACACCGTCGTGCGGGTGCGGACGGGCGAGCGCGGGCCGGACGCGCTGTAGGTCGCGCCCGGCCCGGCCGGGATCAGTCGAACACGAACGGGCCCGGCGACTGCGGCCCCGTCGCCGTGCAGGTGATGGTGATGCCGAAGACGGTCATCTTCAGCGAGCCGCCGAAGGCCTCCAGGCTGTCGCCGGAGGCCACGGTGCCGCTGAGGGGGCCGACCTCGACGGGGGCACCAGCGGCCATCGCCGGGTTCTCCGTACCGGCGAAGACGACGGTGCCGCCGCCGGACTTCACCAGGGTGAGCGAGGACGCGATCGAGTCCGCGCCCAGGGCTATCGGCGCGGTGATCGCCGAGGACTTGACGGTGACGGTGGCGGCGGTGCCGTTCTGCGTGGCCGTGAGCGTGGCCTCGCCACTGCCGAAGGTGCCGCAGTCCGCGCTGATCGTCGCCGTCTGGGGGGTGACGGCGAGGGCCGCGGGGGCGAAGGCGAGCCCGCTGACCGCGAGGGCCCCGGCAGCCAGTGCCGCACCTGCTCCGATTCGCTTGCATCTCATGGGATTCCGGCTCCGTTTCCGTGGGGGGGGGACCGCTCGGCACGTGGATGCGGACACACTGCCGAGAGTCGAACCTGACGGTCCGTCGGAACTGACGGTTCCATTGATGCGTGTGGGGCAGGCGGCGGCAAGGTTGAAATCTGGCCTAATTACCGCCGGTTACACCGAAGTTCGGCCAACACGTCAACCAGCGGTCACGGTGGTCCTGACCGTCCCGTCCGGCCCGGCCACCAACACCGGCGTCCCCGCGCCGCCGAGGTCCCGTACCGCCGCCCGGTCCTCCGCGGACGCGGTCTCCGCCTCGGTCACGACCGCCGCCGCCTCCAGGGACGTCGCCCCCGAGGCCACCGCCATCGCCACCGCCGTCCGCAGGGCACTGAGCTTCAGGGAGTCGAGGGCCACGGTCCCCGCGACATACGTACGTCCGGTCTCGTCCCGTACGGCCGCCCCCTCGGGCACGCCGTTGCGGGCCCGCGCGGAACGGGCCAGGGTGACGATCTTGCGGTCCTCGGGGTCGAGCGCGCTGCTGTCGGTCATGATCCGAGCATACGTAGCGACCGCCCCGGCCCGGTCTCAGGGACGGTCGAGGCGCAGGCGGTCCGCCCGCGGCAGGCCCGCGACCACGAGGTCGTAGGAGTCCTCGATGAGCTCCCGGACCAGCTGGTCCGGGAGTTCGCCGTCGGCCGTGACCGTGTTCCAGTGCCGCTTGTTCATGTGCCAGCCGGGGACCACGAGGCCCTCGTGCTCGCCGCGCAGCCGGACCGCGTCGTCCGGGTCGCACTTGAGGTTGACCTTCAGGGGCCGCTCGTCGAGGTGCGACAGGGCGAACAGCTTGCCCTGGACCTTGAAGACCGAGATCTCCGGGCTGAAGGGGAAGTCCTCCACCGCCGCGTTGAAGGACAGGCAGAACGCGCGCAGCTCCTGCGGGGTCATTCCGGCTTCTCCTCCTGAGGGGCGTCCGCCGGGTCCACCGGCTCCGCGAGCACCGTCACGATCTTGTTGCGGCGGCCGGCCGCGGCCTCCGCCGTCAGCCGCAGTTCCCTGCCGTCGGGCAGGCCGACCACGGACGACGCACCCGCGATGGGGACCCGGCCCAGCGCCTTGGCCAGCAGCCCGCCGACCGTCTCCACGTCCTCGTCGTCGAACTCCTCCAGGCCGTACAGGTCGCCCAGGTCGCCGATGTCGAGCCGGGCGGTGACCCGGAAGCGGTCCTTGCCGAGGTCCTCCACCGGGGGCAGCTCGCGGTCGTACTCGTCGGTGATCTCGCCGACGATCTCCTCGAGGATGTCCTCGATGGTGACGATGCCGGCCGTGCCGCCGTACTCGTCGACGGCGACGGCGACGTGGTTGCGCTCCTTCTGCATCTCGCGCAGCAGGTCGCCCGCGTTCTTGGTGTCGGGCACGAAGAACGCCGGCCGCATCGCCGTGGACACCTGCTCGGACTCGGCGTCGCGGCTGATGTGCGTCTTGCGGACCAGGTCCTTCAGATACACGATCCCGACGATGTCGTCCTCGCTCTCGCCGGTCACCGGGATGCGCGAGAAGCCGGAGCGCAGGGCGAGCGTGAGGGCCTGGCGGATGGTCTTGAAGCGCTCGATGACCACCAGGTCCGTGCGCGGGACCATGACCTCGCGGACGAGGGTGTCGCCCAGCTCGAAGACCGAGTGCACCATGCGGCGCTCCTCGTCCTCGATGAGGGACTCCTTCTCGGCGAGGTCGACCAGCGCGCGCAACTCCGCCTCGGAGGCGAAGGGACCGCGGCGGAAGCCCTTGCCGGGGGTGAGCGCGTTGCCGATGAGGATCAGCAGCGAGGGGATCGGGCCCATGATCCTGGCCAGGGGCACCAGGACGTACGCCGAGACCGTCGCCGTGTTCAGCGGGTGCTGGCGGCCGATGGTGCGCGGGGACACGCCGACGGCGACGTACGACACGAGGACCATGACCGCGATGGCGACCAGGAGGGCCTCGGTGGTGTTGTCGAACTCCATCAGACAGCCGTAGGTGATCAGCGCGGCGGCGGCCATCTCGCAGGCGACGCGCACCAGCAGCGCCACGTTCAGATAGCGGGTCGGGTCGGCGGCGACCTGGGAGAGCTTGGCGCTGCCGCGGCGGCCGACGCGTACGGCCTCCTCGGCGCGGAAGCTGGAGACACGGGCGAGGCCCGCCTCCGCGCAGGCGGCGAGCCAGGCCACGACGACCAGGGCGACCGCGCCCAGGGCGAGTTGCGGATTCATCGGCCGGCGCTACGAGACCGTCGGCGCCGGGGACGGGCCGGTCAGGCCCCGCTCCGAGCGCCAGCCGTCCACGATGGCCGCCTGGAGGCCGAACATCTCGGCCTTCTCGTCCGGCTCCTCGTGGTCGTAGCCCAGCAGGTGCAGCACTCCGTGGACGGTGAGCAACTGGAGCTCCTCGTCCATGGAGTGCTGCGTGTCGGCCTCGGCTCCCTGCTTGGTGGCGACCTCGGGGCAGAGCACGATGTCGCCGAGCAGCCCCTGCGGCGGCTCGTCCTCGTCCTTGGACGGCGGGCGCAGCTCGTCCATCGGGAAGGACATGACATCCGTCGGGCCGGGGAGGTCCATCCACTGGATGTGGAGCTGCTCCATGGCGTCGGCGTCCACGACGATCACCGAGAGCTCGGAGAGCGGGTGGATGCGCATCCGTGCGAGCGCGTAGCGGGCGATGTCGAGGATCGCCTGCTCGTCGACCTCGGTGCCGGACTCGTTGTTGACGTCGATCGACATGGTGTTGTGCTTGTCTACTTCCCCTTGTGCACGGACTTGCCGCGGCTCTTGTGCCCGCCGTTCTGGGTGCCGTGCTTGGTGTCGTACTGCTCGTACGCGTCGACGATACGGCCCACCAGCTTGTGCCGGACCACGTCCTGCGACGACAGCCGGGAGAAGTGCACGTCGTCCAGGCCTTCCAGGATGTCCTGCACCTGCCGCAGACCGCTCTTGGTGCCGTCCGGGAGGTCGACCTGCGTCACGTCACCCGTGATCACGATCTTCGAGTCGAAGCCGAGGCGGGTGAGGAACATCTTCATCTGCTCGGGGGAGGTGTTCTGGGCCTCGTCGAGGATGATGAAGGCGTCGTTGAGCGTCCGGCCGCGCATGTACGCCAGCGGCGCGACCTCGATGGTCCCCGCCGCCATGAGCCGCGGGATGGAGTCCGGGTCGAGCATGTCGTGCAGCGCGTCGTAGAGCGGGCGCAGATACGGGTCGATCTTCTCGTAGAGCGTGCCCGGGAGGAAGCCGAGGCGCTCTCCGGCCTCGACCGCCGGGCGGGTCAGGATGATGCGGTTGACCTGCTTGGACTGCAGGGCCTGCACCGCCTTGGCCATCGCCAGGTACGTCTTGCCGGTGCCGGCGGGGCCGATGCCGAAGACGATGGTGTGCTTGTCGATCGCGTCCACGTAGCGCTTCTGGTTGAGCGTCTTGGGGCGGATCGTGCGGCCACGCGAGGACAGGATGTTCTGCGTGAGCACCTCGGCCGGGGTCTCCTGGCCGTCGCTCTCCCCGTTCTCGCTCGCCTTGAGCATGGCGATCGAGCGTTCCACTGCGTCCTCCGTCATCGGCTGCCCGGTGCGGAGCACGAGCATCATCTCGTCGAACACGCGCGAAATGAGGGCGACGTCCGCTGGGTCGCCGACCGCGCTGATCTCGTTGCCCCGGACGTGGATGTCGGCCGCCGGGAAGGCCTTCTCGATCACGCGCAGGAGGCTGTCGCCGGACCCCAGCACGGTCACCATGGGGTGCTGGGCGGGGACGGTGAACTGCGCTCTCGCCTGCTCCTGCGCGGGGGTGTGAGCTGTGGGTGTCTGAGTCATGGGCCGGCGCTTAAGGCCTGCGGTTCCTCCTCGTCACGGCCGCGTAGCTGAGGGCGGCCTCGCGATTCCAAGGGTACGACGGAGCACTGACAAGGCCGTAGGGCTTTTAGGGGTGGGGTTGGAAACGGGGGCGACAGCTCCCCTTAACCGGCGGAGCCCCCTGGTACAGCCGGATCACGCCGAGCGCCGGAACCCGATCGTCGGCACAGCCCGCCGCAGCGGCCAGGGTCTGACCAGCTTCTCCGGCACCAGCCCCGCCAGGAACCCGTACCGCCCCAATGCCGTCGGCGACTGTTTCTGGACCGACTGCACCTTCCGCCACCACGCCGCGATCTCCGACCAGCCCGGCGCCGACAGCGACCCGCCGAACTCCTGCACCGACAGCGCCGCGGTCAGCCCGGCGAAGGCCAGCCGGTCCGCGAGCGGCCAGTCCGCGAGCGTGCCGGTGACGAACCCGGCGACGAACACGTCCCCGGCCCCGGTCGGGTCGAGCGCCTCGACCTCGATGGCCGGCACCTCGGCGGTCTCCCCCGTACGCCGGTCCACCGCGTACGCCCCGTCCGCCCCGAGCGTGACCACCGCGAGCGGCACGTACTCGGTGAGCGCGTGCGCGGCGGCCCGCGGGCAGTCGGCGCCCGTGTAGCGCATGGCCTCCTCCGCGTTCGGCAGGAACGCCTCGCAGTGCCGCAGGTCGGGCAGTGCCGCCAGGTCCCACGCGCCGGTGTCGTCCCAGCCGACGTCGCCGAAGACCCGGGTGCCCTTGCTCGCGGCCTGGGCGATCCAGGGCGCGCTCACGCCCGGTGCGAGGGAGGCGACGGCGGCTCGGGCGCGGGGCGGGCACTCGGGGGCCGGTTCCTCCGGGGGCGGCTCATGGCCGTGCGAGACCATCGTGCGCTCCCCCTCGTACGCCATGGAGACGGTCACCGGGGAGTGCCAGCCGGGCACCGTGCGCGACGGGGACAGGTCGATGCCCTCGCCGTGCTCCAGGGCGTCCCAGCAGTAGTCGCCGTAGTGGTCGTCGCCGAAGGCCGCCGCGAGGGACGTCCTGAGGCCGAGGCGGGCCAGCGCGGTCGCCATGTTGGCGACACCGCCGGGGCTCGACCCCATCCCGCGCGCCCAGGACTCCGTCCCGCGCACCGGGGCGGAGTCGAGCCCGGTGAAGATGATGTCGAGGAAGACGGTGCCGGTGAGATAGACGTCCCAGGGCGGGTCGTCCGGCACGCGCAGCGGGGCGAGGGGATCGACCTGGGTCTGGCGGTGCGATCCCTTTCTCGGGCCCTTTCCGGCCGGGGCGGTGGACGCGATCACGGTGCGCTCCCTGACGTGGTGCGGATCAGGCCAGTCTGCACCACACCACCGACAACGTGACGCCGATCACGCAGTCAGGTCCTACCAGCGAGGCATCGAGGGCGTCACCCACTCGGGGTCGGCGATCCGCATGGCCGCCGCGTCGTCGCGGTCCCGCAGCGCGCCGTCGTCGTCCAGCCACCGCCGGTGCAGTACGGCGAGGCGCTCGCGGTCGAGCTCCACGCCGAGCCCGGGCGCGTCCGACACCGCGACCTTGCCGCCCTCGAAGGTCAGCCGCTCGGTGAGGACGTCCTCCGACTGCCAGGGGTAGTGGGAGTCGCAGGCGTGGTGGAGGTTCGGGACGGTGGCCGCCACGT
This sequence comes from Streptomyces sp. NPDC055506, assembly GCF_053643595.1. Lineage (NCBI taxonomy): Bacteria > Bacillati > Actinomycetota > Actinomycetes > Kitasatosporales > Streptomycetaceae > Streptomyces > Streptomyces sp. NPDC055506. The sequence goes on from NZ_JBSHKH010000015.1 coordinate 67,312, forward strand.
GGGTCATCGCGGCGAGCGAGATGCCCAGGTGGGTGTTGGAGTGCATCGACACGCCGACCCCGAAGGTGCGGCAGATCGCGGCGAGCTGCTGGGTGTTGCGCAGGCCGCCCCAGTAGTGGTGATCGGAGAGCACGACCTGAACAGCGCCCTTGGTGAACGCCTCCTTGATCTCGGCGAACGTCGTCACGCACATGTTGGTGGCGAGCGGCACGCCGGTCCGCTCGGCGACCTCGGCCATGGCGGGCGTGCCGAGCGCGGGGTCCTCCAGGTACTCCAGGACCTCACCGAGCTCCCGGGCCACCTCGACCGACGTCTCGACGGACCAGGCGCCGTTGGGGTCCAGCCGCAGCGGATGCCCCGGGAAGGCCTCGGCCAGTGCCCGTACGGCCGCGATCTCCTCGTCGGGCGGGAAGACGCCGCCCTTGAGCTTGAAGGAGGTGAAGCCGTAGCGCTCCTTGAACCGGCGGGCCTGTTCCACCACGCCCGCCGGGTCGACGGCGGCGCCCCAGTCGTCCTTCTCGGCCGGGACGCCCTCCGGGTGGTCGGCCCACTTGTAGAACAGGTAGGCGCTGTACTCGACGGCGTCGCGCACCTTGCCGCCGAGCAGCGCGTGCACGGGCAGTCCGAGGGCCTTGCCGAGGGCGTCGAGGCAGGCCACCTCGAAGCCGGAGACGACGGACAGCCGCAGCTTGTCGGCGGTCTGGACACCCCGCAGCCCGCCGACGTCGACGGCGTTCGCCACCCGGGAGCGGTCCACGGCGACCTGGTCCGCAAGCGTGAACAGCCCGTTCAGATCGCTGACCTGGTGTCCCGTCAGCCGCTCGGCGAAGGGCCGGGCCAGCTCCAGGTACTTGGCGTCGCCGTAGGTCTCCCCCACGCCCGTGATCCCGTCGGCCGTGACCACCTCGACGATCAGCCGGGGCGTGTACGGCTGGTGCACGCCCTGCGTGTTCAGCAGCGGCGGGTCGGCGACCAGGATCGGCGTCAGCCGTACGTCCGTGATGGCGAGGTTCACAGGGTGGCTCCTACGAGGTCGAGGCCGGCGCCCAGCAGGGCGGAGAGCTCGGCGAGGTCGCGGTCGGAGGGGTCGGTGAGCGGGGCGCGTACCGGCCCGACCCGGTGGCCGCGCAGCCGGGCCGCCGCCTTCACCAGCGACACGGCGTACCCGGGGACGCGGTCGCGCAGTTCGACGAGCGGGACGTAGAAGTCGCGCAGCAGCTTGTCGACCGTGCCGTGGTCGCCGTCGCGCAGGGCGGCGAAGAAAGCGTCGGCGATCTCGGGGGCGAAGGCGTGCACGGCGGAGGAGTAGGCGGGGACGCCGACGGTGGCGTAGGCGCGGGCCTGGATCTCGGCGGTGGCGGCGCCGTTGAAGAACAGGAAGCCCTCGGGGGCGGAGAGGGTGAGGCGCTGCAGCCGGTCGAGGTCGCTGTGGCCGTCCTTGAGGCCGATGACGTTCGGCAGGGCCGCGACGCGCTTGAGCGACTCGGCGGTGAAGGCGACCTGGCCGCGCTGGTAGGCGATCAGCGGCAGCCGGGTGCGGGCGGCGATCTGCTCGAGCTGGGCGACCAGGCCGTCCTGCGGGGCGGCGACGAGGTAGTGCGGCAGCACGAGGAGCGCGTCGGCGCCCGCATCCTCGGCGATGCGCGCGAACCGCACGGCCTGCGCCCAGCCGTATCCGATGCCGGCCACCACGGGGACGCGGCCCGCCGCCTCCTCGACGGTGATGGTGACGACCTGCCGGTACTCGTCCTCGTCGAGCGAGAAGAACTCGCCGGTGCCGCAGGCGGGGAAGACGGCGCCGGGCGAGGCGGCGAGCCGCTCCGCGACGTAGGCGCGGAAGCCGTCCGGGTCGAGGGTGCCGTCGTCGCGGAAGCTCGTCAGCGGGAACGACAGCACGCCACCGGCCATGCCGTCCCGCAGCCGCCGCGCGACCGCTTCCGGTCCAGCGCCAGCGCTCACGGTCATCTCCTTATATAGACGTCATCTATATATGAGAATGGCGGTTGGATACGCGAACGTCAACCGCCCGGGCCGCCCGATTACGATCGGCTCATGTCAGACACAGGGGGCGTCCGCGAAGTTAAGTCCGCGGCGCGCACGGTCGAGCTGCTGGAACTCCTCGCGGCACGCGGCGACCGCCCGGCCCGGCTGCAGGAGCTGGCCGACGAACTCGGCGTGCCGCGCAGCTCGATGTACGCGCTGCTCCAGACCCTGATCTCGCGCGGCTGGGTCCGCACCGATGTCACCGGCTCCCTGTACGGCATCGGCATCCACGCCCTGCTCACCGGTACGAGCTACCTCGACACCGACCCCCGGGTCCGGGCCGTACGGCCGTATCTCGACGAGGCGTCCGAGGCGCTCGGCGAGACCATCCACATGGGGCGTCTGGACGGCCGGGACGTGGCCTATCTGGCGACACGGGAGTCGCACGAGTACCTGCGCACGATCAGCCGGGTGGGGCGCCGGCTGCCCGCCCACGCCGGAGCGCTGGGCAAGGCGCTGCTGGCGGAACGCCCGGACGAGGAGCTGCCCGAGGGGCCGTACGAGGCGCTGACCCCGAACTCGCACACGAGCCGGGAGTCCCTGGTGGCCGACCTCGCACGGGTCCGGGCCCGCGGCCACTCCGTGGACCGGGAGGAGGGCGTGAGCGGGATCGTCGGCTTCGGATTCGCGCTGCGCTACGACTCCCCCGCGCTGGACGCGATCAGCTGCTCGGTGCCGGTCGCCCGGCTCACTCCGGAGCACGAGGAGCGGATCGTCGCCGTGATGCGGGAGATCCGGGCGAAGGCCGAGGCGACCGTTCCGGCGGGGGCCGGAGCGGTGCACTGGCGTTAGCGAAAACACCCGCGCCACCTGGCGAAAGGCACTCGTCTACCCGGGCTTCACCGCACCAAACGCAACGTGCTCTAGATCACACCTTCTCGGTTCACGCGTTCGACTACTTGCTTGATACAAATTGCCCGCGCGTTCCTGTCCGTCGACGGTCGTCGCCCCTCCCCCCTCTTCCCGCTCCTTTCGCATGCCCTGGGAACGCCCGTGTTCGCCCCCCGCACCACACCCTGGCCCCTCGTTGCCCTTTTCACGGCCGGGTACCTCGCTCCGTATCTGCTGCCGACCACCGTCGGCAGGCTCGACTCGGACCTTCCGCTCTCCGCCACGCAGGCCGGCGCCGTCGGCAGTGCGCTGCTGCTGAGTTCGGCCGCCGCCGGATTCGTCCTGGCCTCACGGGTCGAACGGATCGGAGCCCGCACCCTCGCCCGGATCGGGCTCGCCCTGGCCGTGTTCGGCTACGGCGGTGCCGCGCTCACCACCGCCGTACCGGCCGTCGTCGCCGGGGCCGTCCTCGGCGGGTTCGGCTCCGGCACGGCCACCACCGTCGCCGCCACCCTCATCGCCGGGCAGCGGGATCCGCACCGGTCCTCCACCGCCGGACTGCTCACCGTCTCCGCCCTCGCGGGTGCCGTGTATCTGACGGTCCCGCGCCTCGGCCCGGGGCACGGCCTGCCGCTGGCCGCGATCGCCCTGACGGCCCTGGTCGTGTGGCCGCTGACCGGCCGCCTCCCCGCCGGTGTGCCCGCCGCGCCCACCCGGCACCACAAGGCCCGGTTGCCGCACGCCCGTTCGGGACTGGTGCTGGCCGCCGCCATGCTGTGCTGGTCGCTCGCCCAGAACTCCCTGTGGGGCGTGAGCGGACGGATCGGTCTTGACCAGGCCCACCTCAGCGAGGCCACCGTCGGTGCCGTGTTCGCCCTGGGACTGGGCGCCGGACTGACCGGGGTCCTGGCGGCGGGCGCGCTCGGCGCCCGGCTGGGACGTGCCGTGCCCATCGGGGCGGGCACGGTCCTCATCGCCGGCTGTATCGCGCTCAGCGCCTCCTCGACCGACCTGACGAGCTTCGCGACCGGCGAGATCGCCTGGAACACGCTCTACCCGGTGGTGCTGTCGTATCTGATCGGGCTCGCCGCCTCGCTCGACCCGCGCGGCCGCTGGGCGGTGCTGGTCGGCTCGGCGTCCTCGCTGGGCACGGCCGCCGGGCCGCTCACCGGCAGTGTGCTGTCGGCGCAGGCCGGGTTCCCGGCCATGGGCGCGGTCCTCGGCGCCGGTCTGCTGGTGATCGCCCTGCCGATGACGGCCGTCGCCCTGCACACCGGCGGGCGCCCGCTGCTGCCCGGTGCGATCCGCCGCCGCGGCGGCCACCCGGCCGCCCTGGTCGCCGCCGCCACGGGCACGCCCTCCGGCGCGATCCCCGAGATCGGCGCCCCGGAACAGCCGGTCGTGGAGATCGCCGTGGAGGCCGCGGCCGTTCCGGCCCAGCGGGCCTACGACCAGGCAGGACCCCGGCACGCGGGTGCCTCGCCGGGGTCCGGAGCCGCCTAGGTCAGAGGGCGCCGCCGGCGCGCCGGTGCACGTACCAGCCCGTCGCCGTGAGGGCCGCCGCCAGCGCGGCCACCGTCAGGACGGTGACGCCGGTGGAGGCGAGACTGCCGGAGGAACCGGCGGCCGACGCTCCGGTGCCGCCACCGGAACCGCTGCCGCTGCCGGTGCCGCCCGTCGTACCGGTACCGCCGTCCGTGCCGCCGCCACCGGTGCCGCCCCCGGTACCACCACCGTTCCCGCCGTCGGTGTCCACCGGGTCCTGGCCGACGAACGCGACAGGCACCTTGACGTCCTGGGAGCGGTCGCCGGAGAGGGTGTGGTCGGCGCGGGTGGCCAGGACGCAGGTGGCCTTGAAGCAGTCGGTGTACTCGTCCTTGGCGTCCACCGTCAGCTCGACCTCGAAGGTGCCGCCCTTGCCGTACGGGATCGCCAACTCCTCGCCGTAGTCCGGCGGGTTGGAGGAGATCCACGCCGACGAGTGCGAGGTACCGGACATGTCGACGCCGCCGATGCACGGGGTGGGCAGTTCGCCCGCGCCGTTGTCGACGCACAGGGCGACGTAGACGCCCTTCTTAGTGTCGTAGCCGGAGCCGGTGATCTTGAGGGTCTGGTCCTCGGTGGAGAGGTGGTTGACCGGGGTGACGGTGAGCTTCTGCCCCTCCGGACCGGTCACGGTCTTCGTGCCGGACGGCTCGGTGTTCTCGCCGCCGTCGCCGCCCCCGGGCCCGCCGCCCCCGGCCTCCTTGACGGTCAGGGTGATCGGGGAGGTGCGGGTGGTACCGGCGGTGTTCTTGAACTCGGCGCGGTACCGGTAGCCGTTCTGCCCCGACTGCGCCGTGAAGGAGTAGGAGGTGCGCGTCGCACCCTCGATCGCGGACCAGGTCTGGCCGCCGTCGGTGCTGACCTGCCAGCGCACGGTCGGTTCCGGGGTGCCCTCGGCCGCCGCCACGAAGGTGGCCTTGTCGCCCGGCGCCACGGTCTGGTCGGTCGGGGACTGGGTGACCTTCGGCGAGACACGGCGGTCGAAGCGGAGGACCGAACTCTCCGCCTGGTGAGTCAGATAGACGGAACCGGCGCCCGGGGTCACGGCCACGCCGCCGAAGCCGCCCGCGAGGCTGCCGGGCAGGGCGACGGGCACAGCCGCCTGCTCGAAGGCGGTGCTGTCGTACACCTCCAGGACGCCGTTGTTGTCCGCGCCGTCCTCCGCGCTGCCGTAATCCTCACGGAGGACGAAGGCCTCGCCCGTGGTCTTGTCGAAGGCGACCGCGGTGGGCCTGTCCTTGCCCTTGAGGGTCGTCAGGAGCTTGGCGTCCTTGTCGAAGACGAGCACCGAAGAGCCCGTCCCCACCCAGACGTTGCCGGTCTCGGGTTCCACCTCGACGAAGGCGAGGATCTCCGTGGGCAGGGCCGCCTCGGCGGTCACGGTGAGGGACCCGGCGTCGATACGGCGGAGCTTGCCGCCGGTGGCCTCGGCGGACCAGAGGGTCTTGCGGGCGGTGTCGGCCGCGAGGTCGCCGCCGCCGTCGAGGGTGACCGTCCGCCTGACGGCCCCGGTCGCGGTCTCCACCTCGGACAGGGCGGCGCCCTGGGAGATCAGGACGGTGTCCGCACCGGTGCCCGGAGCGGCCCCGGTGACCGCGCCGCCGGGCGGCCAGACGCCCTTCGCCGCCGTGTCGCCGTCCTTGGCGGTGCCGATGCCGCGCACCGGGTACTGGAAGACGACCCCGTCACCGGCGAGCGGGGCGATGATCCGCTGCACCGCGCGGGGCTGCATCGTGCCGGTGGAGCCGGGGGCCTTGGCGACATGGCTGAGCAGCTTGCCGTCCCCGGGGTCCAGGACGTAGAGGCCGGCCTCGTTGACGTCCGCGGTGTCGGGGATGTTGTCGGAGCCGACGTACAGCTTCCCGGAGTCGGGGTGCAGCAGCAGGGCGTTGGGCCGGCCGACGGTGGTGATCTCGGCGGAGCGCGCGTAACCGACGGTGCCGGCCGGGACGTCCACGCCGCCGCTGTCGCCACCGGGGTCCTGCCCCTGGAAGGTGATCGGGATCCGGACGTCCTGGGAGCGGTCGCCGGCGGCCCGGTGATCGACGCGGGTGACGACCGAGCAGCGGACCTGGGCGCAGTCGAGCCCGCCGTCCTTGGCCGCGGCCTCGATCTCGACGTCGAAGGTGCCGCCGTCGCCGAAGGTCTCGGTGAGCGGGCCCTCGTTGGCATCGCCCTCGGGGACGATCCACTTAGAGGCGCCGCTGCCGCCGCTCTGGTCGGCGCCGCCCAGGCAGGGGGTGGGGATGCGGTTGTCGCCGTTGTCCTTGCACACGGCGACGTAGATGCCCTTGGCGGTGCCGTAGCCGGAGCCGGTGACGCGCAGGGTCTCGCCGTCCGGGTCGAGGTTCGCGGAGGCGGAGACGGTGAGCTTCTGGCCGTTCTTGCCGAGGCCCGTTCTCGGGGTGTCGGCGGCCTGCGCGGCGGTGCCGGCGCCCACGGCGACCGAGGCGGCCACCAGGGCGACGACGCCGAGCAGCGCCGCCGGGCGTCTGTGATGCATGAGCGGTTCCTCACATGGTCGGGTGGGCCCGTACGCGCCGAGGGCCGGGCCCCGGAGTGCCCCGCGGCCCGGCCTGGCGGTGCGTCAGTCAGCCGTCACTGGAAGGTGACCGGGACGTGGACGTCGTACTTGCGGTCGCCGCTGTCGAAGTGGTCGGCGCGGGTGACGACGGCACAGGTGACGTCCTCACCACAGACCTGGCCGTTGTCGAGGGTGGCCTTGACGAAGATGTTCACGTTGAACGTGCCGCCGGTGCCGAACTTGGAGCTGTTGGCGAACATGCCGCCGAAGGTGTTGTTCACCCAGTGCGAGGCGCCGGTGGAGCCGCTCTCGTCCTGGCCGCCCAGACAGGGGGTCGGCTTGGCGGCCCCCGGAGCGCCCGAGACCACGCACAGGCCTACGTAGATGCCCTGGCCCGGGTTGAAGCCGGAGCCGGTGACGTTGATGACCTGGCCGGCCGCCGAGGCCGTGTTCGGGGCGGTGACCGACAGGTTGTACGTGGTGCCGCCGTCGGTGATCGTGCGGGTCGAGGTGGCGGCGGAGGCCGAGCCGGCCAGGCCCAGGGTGAGGGCGGCGGATGCGGCGACGGCCACGCCGGCACGGGCGGCGGTACGGGCGGAGAAGGCGGATCTCATGGGGGTACGAGCCCTTTCTCGTCGGTCGACCTCGTTGGTCGACAGCGAGCAAAGATTAGGTAAGGCTTGCCTAACTAATCAAGGGTCAGTTCGCGGCACGCACCGTGAACTGCGCTACAACGGCGCCCCGTTGGCCGGTCACGGCGGACAACTCGACCGCGTGCTCGCCCTCGACGGCCGTGGCGTACACCGGGAAGGCCCGGGCGACCCGACCCTCCTCGTCGGCCACCGTCTGGTACCGGGTGTCGCCGTCGATCGCGACGAGCACGACGGCACCGGGCTCGAAACCCTCTCCGGTGACCCGCTGTTCCTCGCCGGGGGCGAGTGAGGAGCGCGCGACGGAGGCCACAGGGGCGCTCAAGGGCTCCCTCTCAGGTTCGGGCGCGGGCGCACCCGGGGCAGTAGGGGTCGGCGACGGTACGTCACCGGAAGGGCCGCCCCCGGCTCCGGTACCGGCCGTCACATCCAGCACCCCCAACGCGTCCCCCGACGCGAACGGCTCCCCGCTCCACTCGGACAGCAGCCCCGCCCCCTCGTCCGTGAGGGACGCCCGCAGCCCGGTCCAGGTCATCCCGCCCGCGCGTACGGCGGGTTCGGCGCCGCCCGCCGCGAACTCGGCCAGCGTCACCTCCTGGGCGCGGCCGTCGGTCACGGCCCGGGCGTGCAGCGCACCACCGCCCCCGCCGCCGGTCAACTCCAGCCGCAGGCCGCCCAGGACGAGCGGGTCGCCCGGGCCGGTGGACCGTTCGAGACGGGCGGTGCCGCCCAACTCGACGTCCGCCGCACCGGTTTCGGGATCCGCGCCGCCTCCCGTCGCCGGGAACCAGGACCGGTCGGCCGCCCCCTGTACGGCCGGCCGGTCCGTGGTCAGCGCGATGCCTCTGCCGGTGGGGCCGGGCACGGCCGTGCTCCAGCTCGCGTACCCTCCGGACACCTCGCGCGGAAGGGCCTCCCCCTCCTGCGCCGCAGCCGCGCCCGGCGACAGCACCGCGAACAGGGCGGTGCCGACGGCCAGGGCGACGGCGCCGGGTCTTTTCGCCATCTTCGTTTCCCCTTCCGGAACATGCCGCGTCTGGACGGCAGTCGAGTCAGCTCACGTCCGCGCGCCCGGCGGTCCGGCGCCCGCGCGCCCAGAACCAGGTACCGGTGCCGGCGGCGACCAGCCCGGCGGCGGTGAGCCCGAGCGGCAGCGCGGCGGAGCCGGTACTGGCCAGCGGGCCGCCGGAGTCCTTGCCGCCACCGCCGTCGGAACGCACCACGCCGCCCCCGCCGGTGGTGCTCGCCCCGGCCGTGGCGCTCGGCGTGGCCGACGCACCGCCATCTCCGAACGAACCGCCGCCGAAGGTCACCGGCACCCGGACCGTCTGGCTCTGGTCGCCACCGCGCGTGTGGTCATTACGCGTGATGACGGCGCAGGTCACGCCGGTCTTCGTGCAGTCGGTGTTGGCGTCCTTGGCGCGCACCTTGAGCCTCACACTGAAGGTGCCGTCATGCCCGCTGCCGCCGTACGGCTTCGCCAGCCCGTCCCCGTACGAGGGCGGGTCGGAGGAGATCCAGGCCGAGGCACCGGACTCGCCGGACATGTCGACGCCGCCGACACAGGGCGTGGGGGTCTTGCCCGGCCCGTTGTCCACGCAGAAGGCGACGTAGATGCCCTTCTCCGTGTTGTAGCCGGAGCCGGTGACGGTCACCGTCTCGCCCGCCGATTTCAGGCCGGAGGACTTGGAGACGGTGAGTTTCTGCCCTTCGGGACCGGTCGCCGAACCACCGGCGGCAACGGCCGGAGCGGCCCCCGGGACGAGCAGGGCAGCGACGGCCGCCACGATCCCCCAAGCTCCTCGATATCGGGCAACTCCCTTGCGGCGCAGGTCAGTTGACGATGGCACGAAACACCCCCACCAACGTTTATTAAGGTGAGCCTAACCTAAACTAACCGTCAGTTGTGCGTCGCGAGAGAGGAAAAGTGGAGCCATGCTCAACTCAGCGAGATGCCGTCCCCCCGCCCGCAGGCGCGCCCTCGCCGCACTCGCCCTCACCCTCGGACTGCTGACCGGCGCCTGCGGCTCGGAAGGGGGATCGTCGTCCTCCGGCGGCTCGGACGCCCCACCGGCATCGGCGAACGCCCGTGCCACGGCGGCCGAGAAGCAGCTCGCGAAGAACACGATCGTGCCCCTGAAGGGCAAGACACCCACCCCGAAGCTGCCGGCGACCGTGAACTCCTCCGACGGCCGGAAGGTCACCGTCGAGGACGCCTCCCGCATCCTGCCGCTCAACGGCGGCGTGGCGGAGATCGTGTTCTCGCTGGGGCTGGGCGACCGCGTCGTCGGCCGCGACATCACCGCCACGTTCACCGAGGCGGAGAAGCTCCCCCAGGTCACCAAGGCGCACGACGTGAGCGCGGAGAGCGTGCTGTCCCTGCGGCCGACCGTGGTGCTCGCCGACACCGACACCGGCCCCGACGAGGCGCTCGACCAGATCCGGGACGCCGGCATCCCGGTCGTCGTCCTCGACCCGGCGACGAAGCTGTCCGACGTGACCACGCGCACGACCCGTATCGCCGAGGCCCTCGGCGTCCCGGACGCGGGCAAGGCGCTCAACACGCGGATGAGCGACGAACTCGCCGCCGCCCGGGACGCCGTGCCCGAGGGCAGCAGGCCGAAGGTCGCGTTCCTCTATCTGCGCGGCAGCGCGGCCGTCTATCTGATCGGCGGCAAGGGCTCCGGCGCCGACTCCCTGATCGAGGCCGCGGGCGCGGTGGACGCGGGCACCGCCGCCGGCCTGGACAAGCCGTTCACCCCGATCACCACCGAGGCCCTCGCGCAGGCTCAGCCGGACGTCATCCTGATGATGTCGAAGGGCCTGGAGTCCGTCGGCGGCATCGACGGACTCGTCAAGATCCCCGGCATCGCCCAGACCCCCGCCGGGATGAACCGCCGCGTCGTCGACGTGGAGGACGGCGTCCTGCTCGGCTACGGCCCGCGCACGCCGCTGGTCATCGACATCCTGGTGGACCGCATCCACGGCGACTGAACGCAGCGGGCGGACCTACGGGAAGGTGTAGGCCTCCACCTCGGCGAGATACCGTGCCCGCAGCTCCTCGTCGTCCTCCAGGAAGGACGCGAGGAAGGAGTTGCGGGCAAGCTCCCGCAGCCGCTCCTCGCTCAGACCGAGGGTGGCGCGCACGGCGTCGAAGTTCTCGCCGGCGTAGCCGCCGAAGTAGGCCGGGTCGTCCGAGTTCACCGTGCACATGAGGCCGGCGTCCAGCATCGCGGGAAGGGGGTGGTCGGCGAGGGTGTCGACGGTCCGCAGCCGGACGTTCGACAGCGGGCACAGCGTCAGCGGCACCCGGTCCCGGACCAGCCGCTCCACCAGCGCCGGGTCCTCCACACAGCGCAGCCCGTGGTCGACCCGCTCCACGCCGAGGATGTCCAGCGCCTCGGTGATGTACTCCGGCGGCCCCTCCTCACCGGCGTGCGCGACCCGCCGCAGCCCGAGCGCGGCGGCGGCCTCGTAGACCTCGCGGAACTTCACCGGCGGGTGCCCGACCTCGGCCGAGTCGAGGCCGACGCCGGTGATCCGGTCCAGGTACGGCTTGGCCGCGTCCAGGGTCGCCAGGGCCGACTCGGCGGACTCGTCACGCAGGAAGCACAGGATCAGCCGGGTCGAGACACCGTAATTCGCCTCGCTGCTGCCCAGCGCCCGCCACAGCCCCTCGACGACCGTGCCGATCTCCAGCCCCCGGCTGGTGTGGGCCTGCGGGTCGAAGAAGATCTCCGCGTGCCGCACACCCTGGGCGGCGGCGCGGGCGAGGTACTCATTGGCCAGGTCCTCGAAGTCGCGCTCGGTGCGCAGGACGGCCATGAGTTCGTAGTACAGGTTCAGGAAGGACTGCAGATCCTCGAACCGGTACGCCTCGCGCAGCTCGTCCGTGTCGGCGTACGGCAGCGTGACGCCGTTGCGCGCGGCGAGCTCGAAGGCGAGTTCCGGTTCCAGGGTGCCTTCGATGTGAAGGTGCAGTTCGGCTTTGGGGAGGGACATCAATTCATCGTACGGCTGATTCACCGACGCTTCGGAACCGGCACTCTCAGTAGATCGTGCGCCACGGTCAGCTCACCCTCATACCCGGCGGCCCGCGCCTGCCGCTCGAACTCGTCCGGGCCGTTGTAACGCTGACTGAAGTGAGTCAGCACCAGATGCCGCACCCCACCGGCCCGGGCCACCCGCGCGGCCTGCCCCGCCGTCAGATGCCCGTGCTCCACGGCGAGTTGCTCGTCCTCATCAAGGAAAGTCGACTCGATGACGAGCATGTCGCAGCCCTCGGCGAGCGCGTACACCCCGTCGCACAGCCGGGTGTCCATGACGAACGCGAACCGCTGCCCGCGCCGCACCTCGCTCACGTCGTCGAGAGGAACCCCGCCGAGCGAGCCCTCCCGCTGGATGCGGCCGACGTCCGGCCCCTTGATCCCGTGCGCGGCGAGCCGCTCGGGCAGCATGCGGCGGCCGTCGGGCTCGACGATCCGGTAGCCGTACGACTCCACCGGGTGCGACAGCTTCCGGGCGTCCAGCGTGTAGGTGCCCGTACGGGCGAGGGGCCCGTCGGCGGAGACGGGCGACTGGGTGATGTCGACGGTCTCGCGGTAGGCGGTGGCGTACCGGAGGCGGTCGAAGAAGCGCTGCCCGGAGCGGGGGTAGTGCGCGGTGATCTCGTGCGGCACCTTGTCGAGGTTGATGCGCTGGATGACGCCGGCGAGGCCGAGGCTGTGGTCACCGTGGAAGTGCGTGACGCAGATCCGGTTCAGGTCGTGCGCGGCGACCCCGGCCCGCAGCATCTGCCGCTGCGTGCCCTCGCCGGGGTCGAACAGGATGCCCTCGCCGTCCCAGCGCAGCAGGTAGCCGTTGTGGTTGCGGTGCCGGGTCGGCACCTGGCTGGCGGTGCCGAGAACCACGAGTTCACGTACGGACAAGGGGGACTACCCGGGGGGCCATTCGAGGCCGCGGCCGCCGAGCACGTGGCCGTGCACGTGCCAGACGGTCTGACCGGCGCCGCTGCCCGTGTTGAAGACGAGACGGTGGCTGTCGAGCTTCTCCTCGTCGGCGACGGACTGGGCCTCGCGGATGATGTCCGCGGTGAGGGCGGGGTCGGCGGCGGCGAGGGCGGCGGCGTTCTCGTAGTGCGCCTTGGGGATGATCAGGACGTGGGTGGGGGCCTGGGGGTTGATGTCGCGGAACGCGACGGTGGTGTCTGTCTGGCGGACGATGGTCGCCGGGATGGTACCGGCGACGATCTTGCAGAACAGGCAGTCTTCCTGGGGCTCCCCTGCCATGTCTCCTCCGAGGGTTGGCCGAATGTGGGTCCGACTTGGGCATCGTATCGTCGGCGGGTGCGGGTGCGTTGTGGCTGGTCGCGCAGTTCCCCGCGCCCCTAAAGGGTTGGCACAGCCGGGGGCGTTTTTGCGGGACTGGCCTCCAGCGCTTCCAGTGCCAGTCGGATGGCCTCGTCCAGTTGGGTGTCTCTGTCCGCCACGTAATCCTGGGGGCGCTGGACGATCTCCACATCCGGGTCCACACCATGATTCTCGACGCCCCACTCATAGCCCTCAAGCCAGAAGGCGTACTTGGGTTGGGTGACGAGGGTGCCGTCGACGAGGCGGTAGCGGCTGTCGATGCCGATGACGCCGCCCCAGGTGCGGGTGCCGACCACCGGGCCCAGGCCCAGGGCCTTGATCGCGGCGTTGACGATGTCGCCGTCGGAGCCGGAGAACTCGTTGGCCACGGCCACGACGGGGCCGCGGGGGGCGTCCTCGGGGTAGCTGTAGGGGCGCATGCCACGCGGAACCGCCCAGCCGACGATGCGCCGCGCGAGTTTCTCGATGACCAGCTGGGAGGTGTGGCCGCCGCGGTTCTCGCGGACGTCGACGACCAGGCCCTCGCGGGCGACCTCGACGCGCAGGTCACGGTGGATCTGGGCCCAGCCGGGCGCCTGCATGTCCGGGACGTGCAGATAGCCGAGGCGGCCGCCGGACTTCTCGTGGACGTAGGCGCGCCGGTCGGCGACCCAGGCGTGGTAGCGCAGCGGCTCCTCGTCCGCGACCGGGACGACGACGGCGTGCCGGGGGTCGCCGCCGCCGGACGGGGAGATGGTCAGCTCCACCGGCTTGCCCGCCGTGCCGATCAGCAGCGGGCCGGGCCCGGCGACGGGGTCGACCGGCTGTCCCGCGATCGCGAGAATCGCGTCCCCGGGGCGTACGGCGACACCGGGTGCTGCGAGCGGGCTGCGGGCGTCCGGGTCGGAGGTCTCCGAGGGCAGGATGCGGTCGACGCGCCAACTGCCGTCCTCGTGGCGGGAGATGTCCGCGCCGAGCAGGCCCTGACGGGCGCCGCGGCCGTAGCCGCCGCGCGGGGTGACGTAGGCGTGCGAGGTGCCGAGTTCGCCCTGCACCTCCCACAGCAGGTCCACGAGATCGTCATGGGTGGCGCACCGCTCCACGACCGGGCGGTAGCGGTCGAGGACGCCGGACCAGTCGACGCCGCTCATGTCGGGCCGCCAGAAGTGGTCCCGCATGATGCGGCCGTTCTCTTCGAACATCTGCCGCCACTCGGCGGCCGGGTCGACGAACTGGCGTACGCGGCCGAGGTCGACGGTGATGTTGGAGTCGCTGTCGTCGTCGTTCGAGGCGCGCCGGTCGCTGGGGACGACCTTGAGCCGCCCGTCGGTCCACAGCAGCACCCGCTTGCCGTCGCCGCTGACCTCGAAGTGGTCGGCGTCGACCGCGAGATGCTCGACCCGCTGCTGGGCGAGGTCGTAGCGCTCCAGCTCGGACTTGGGCTCGGGATCGTCGGGGGTGGCCCGGGACGCGCCGAGCACTCCGGAGACGGGATGGCGCAGCCACAGGACGCCGTCCTTCGCGGCCCGCAGGTTGGAGTAGCGGGCGGCCTCGACCGGGAAGGGCACGATGCGGTCGGCGAGGCCCTCGATGTCGATGCGGGTGGTGGGGGTGCCCTCGCTGTCGGGGGTCTCCTCCCGGTCGGGCGTCTCGAAGGACCGGCCGTGCCGCTGCGGCCCGAACGGCGACGGCGTGGTAGCCGCGAGGGTGATGAGATGCGGCCTCGCCCCTTCCACGAACGCCAGGTCGAAGACATGCTCGTCGTAGACCGGGTCGAAGGAGCGGGTCGACAGGAACGCGAGGTGCTTGCCGTCCACGGTGAACGCGGGCGCGTAGTCCTGGAAGCGCAGCGGGGTGGCCTCGGTGACCGACAGGTCAGTGGTGTTGGCGAGCTTCAGCTGGCTCAGGGGCCGCGGCCCGGGATGGGACCAGGCGAGCCATCCGGAATCGGGCGAGAAGACGAGCCCCGACACATCACCGTCCTCGCTGCGGTCCACCTCCCGCACCTCGCCCGTCTCCCGCTCGACGAGCAGCAGCCGCCCGTCGTGCGAGGCGACGGCCGCACGACTGCCGTCGGGCGCCATGGCGAGCTCCAGCACCCGGCCGAGCTGCCCGGCGGCGAGCCGGCGCGGCGTCGCCCCCGGGGCGAGTCCGGTGGCGGGCGCGAATTCCAGGGCGTCGTCGCCCTCGGCGTCCGTCACCCACACCACCCACTCCTCGCCGTCGGCGCGGAAGGCACGCGGCTGCCGGGCCCGCACGCCGGGCGTAGCGGCGAGGGCGCGGGCGGGGCCGGCGCGGTGGGTGACCCAGTGGACGGAGCCTCGTACGGAGACGGCACTGCCTCGCGCGGTGTGGTCCGGGGACGCGGACCCGAACGACCGGGAGGCGTGCAGCGGAAACGGCTGAAGATCGACGCGCTGCCCGCCCAGCCGCACGTCCAGCAGACGCGGCTCGGCCCCGTCCAGATCATCGAGCACCCACAGCTCACCGGCGCTGGAGTAGACGACCCGGGTGCCGTCGGTCGCGGCATGCCGGGCGTAGAAGCCGTCCAGTGGCGTGTGCCGCCGCAGATCGGCCCCGTCGGCGAGGGAGGAGTAGAGCGCCCCGGTGCCCTCGTGATCGGACAGGAAGGCGATGCGCTCGCCGGCCCACAGCGGATACTCGACGTTCCCGTCCAGCTCCTCGTGCAGCCGTACGAACTCCCCGTCCCCCTCCCGGTCGATCCACAGCTTCCCCGCGGTACCACCCCGGTACCGCTTCCACCAGGCGGCCTCGCGCCCCATCGGTGCGCTCAGCAAGACCACACTCGGCCCGTAGGCGACGTCACCGACGGGCCCGTACGGCAGGGTCGTGGCCGGACCGCCGTCGAGCGGGACGGCACGCGCCCAGGTGCGGCGCAGGCTCGCCTGCCCCTGGGTGCTGATGGCCAGGACCTCGCCCTCCGGCGTCCACCCGCGCACCTGGGTCTTCGAACTTCCCCAGTACGTCAGCCGCTTGGCGGGTCCGCCGTCGGCCGGGGCGATGTGCACCTCGGGAGCGCCGTCACGGGTGGAGGTCCACGCGACGGTGGTGCCGTCGGGCGAGATGCGGGGCTGGGTCACCGGCACGTTGTCGGCGCTGACCCGCCAGGCCCGGCCGCCGTCGAGAGGAGCGAGCCACACGTCGTCCTCGGCGGTGAAGGCGACCAGGTCGCCGTGCACGTGAGGGAACCGGAGGTAAGCAGGCGATGCGGACTGAGTCACCCGATCACCCTATGCAGGGACGGCGCCACGCGGACAGACTTCGGATCACTTGCCCTCGACAGGGCGGCAGTCCGGATAGCGCTCGCACCAGATGGTCTGTGTGACGGTCACGGTGACGGTGGGCCCGGGCTGCCCGTTCGTGGGCCCGCCCCCCACCGGCGACGGAGTGGCGTCACAGTTGCCGAGCCCGTCGACCTCGAACCACACCTTGCCGTCGACCTTGGCGGTGATCTTCCCGCGCACGCATTCGCCGTCCACGGCGTGGGTGACCCTGCCGGTGACGGTGATGTCCTTCCCGTCCTCGGTCTCCCCCTCACAGTCGACGGTCGCGACGGTCTTCTCACGCGCCGAGGGCGAGGCGTTCCCACCCTTGCCGGAGTCCCCGTACGAAGCGGTACAGGTCAGCCAACGCACGCCCGCCTTCTGCCGGTTGAGCTCCTTGGTGACGGTTTCGTCGGTGGTATAGGCGACAGCGGCCGAGCTGACCCCACCGCCGGGTTCACAGGCGACAGCACCACCCACGCCGACCACCGCGAACACCGCCACGGCCGCGACCCTTTTCAATGCCCCCATGAAGGGCAGCCTCCCACCGAAGCGGGCGGGACGGTAGAGCGCAACTGGCCACCAGGGCGTCGCTGCCGGGGCCGGGTGGGCCCGCAACCCGGCGGAACGGGGTCCCGCTGCGCCCACCCGTGCCGCCCCCAGCGGCACGCATGCCCGCAGCTGAGCGAACCCGCACCCGCCGGCTCACGGAAGGGGCCGTGTCGGGGGGTGTCCGCCCGCAGCGGTTGTCGCGTCAACGGACAGTCAGTCGGTGTGGCTCCCCATCGCGACGTTCCGAGGACGGCCACCCCCCGGCGCGGCCCCGACCCACCACCACCGCGTAGGCGCGACGCGCACCCCCACCAAGGCCGCACAGGCCGCCGCAGGCACCCCGCCCACCCGAGTGGTCCCCCACGCCACACCCGCGCCCCCTATGCGTAATTTGTCTGATTAGCGCGTATCGTCGCACCATGCCCACGCCATACGGATCCCGCGGCGGCATGGCGTTCGGCGTGGAGGAGCTGCGTGTGCTCCGCCGCGCTCTCGCCCTCGCCCTCCACCCCACCTCCGCCTCGTCCGACGACGTCCAGGACTGCCTCCGCCTAGCAGAGTCGCTGGACGAGGCGACGCGGGAGGGGGCCAGGCTGCGTGCCTTCCTCGTGGCCGATCTCGGCCGGTACCGCGCCGCCCTGCCCGGCACCGCCGCCGGCTATCTCACCCTCCTGGACGAGGCCCTGGGCGCCGGATACCGCCCCCACCCGCACGACCTCACGGCCCTCCGCGCCCTGCGCGGCAACCCCACCGCCGCCACCCTCCTGGACCGCTGCCGCCGCCTCGCCGAGCAGCGCGTACGCACCCACGCGCAGCAGCACCCCCACACCCCCCACCCGGCCACCCGAGCGACCCCCGCCGCCCCCGCCCCCGCCTCGACCCCCACTCCCACCCCCACCGTCCCAGCGGCCCGCACCCGCCTCCTGGCCCTCCCGGGAGGCCTCTCCGCGACCCCGGACTGCGCGGACTCCCCAGGCTCCGCCAAGGACACCCCCGGAAAGGACCCCGCGAAGAAGCCCGCCCGCAAGCCCCCGGCCCCGAAACCCGCCCCCAAGCCCGCCCCGGCCCCGACCCCACCCCCCACCCCGGGCACCCCGAAGCCCAGCCGTCGCCCGATCCCCACCCCGGGCGAGGTCTTCCCGCGCCGCAAGCCCACCCCGCCGCCCCCCGCGAACCCCCAGCAGCTCGCCGCCGGCTGACGTGGCTACCCTGGATCCATGGACTATGTCTCCGCGCTTCTGCCCCCGGCCGTCATGGCCGTCTTCTTCATCGGCGTGATCCGGGTGATCGTGAAGACACAGGGCGGCGCCAACAAGGCCAAGGAGGACGCGGCCGTGGACGCCGCCCTCGCGCGCGTGGAGGGCGCCCACCAGTCCTCCGCGAGCACCCCGAAGGCCTGACCACACCTTCACCCCCTTCACCCCGCCCGGCGTACGACTCGGCGAGGCCCGCCCACCGCGAGGCCCCCACTTCGAGTCGTACGCCCTTTTTGTTCCTGTTCGCCGCTGAAGCGCACGTCCGCCACGCCATTCCCGAGATCTCCCACTATTGTTCTGAGCTGTGCCTCGCCCATTGGGAGAACTCGAAGACGCGGTCATGTCGCGGGTGTGGAAGTGGAACCGCCCGGTGACCGTTCGGGAAGTCCTGGAAGATCTTCAGAAGGAGCGGTCCATCGCCTACACCACGGTGATGACCGTTTTGGACAATCTCCATCAGAAGGGCTGGGTGCGCCGCGAGGCGGAAGGCCGTGCCTATCGATATGAGGCGGTCTCCACACGCGCCGCCTACGCCGCCGCCCTGATGAACGACGCCTGGTCGCAGAGTGACAACCCCGCAGCCGCTCTCGTCGCCTTCTTCGGCATGATGAGCGAGGAACAGCGACACGCTCTCCGCGATGCCGTACGCATCGTCCAGGTCCCGGAAACCCTGGAACCGACCGAAGCGTCTGATTCGACCGAACCGGCTGAACCCACTGAACCGCCGCAACCGCAACCCGCAGAACCGCCACAACCCGCAGAACCCCGAGAAGCCACTCCCGAGAACCCCGCCTCCGCTCAGGACCACGGCGGGCGATAGCGTCCGCCCATGTCCGCGAAGAGCCCCGAAGCCACCGCAAAAGCCATCACCGTCCGACGGGCCCGCACCAGCGATGTCCCGGCGGTGCGCCGTCTCCTTGACGCCTACGTCCGCGGCGGCATCCTGCTCGACAAAGCAACGGTGACGCTTTACGAGGACATCCAGGAGTTCTGGGTCGCGGAACGGGACGACAACGCGGAGGTCGTCGGCTGCGGCGCCCTGCACGTGATGTGGGAAGACCTCGCGGAAGTCCGCACTCTCGCGGTGAAGCGGGGCCTGAAGGGCGCGGGCGTCGGACACCAAGTGCTGGAGAAGTTGCTGCACACCGCCCGCTGGCTCGGCGTTCGCCGCGTTTTCTGTCTGACCTTCGAAGTCGACTTCTTCGTCAAGCACGGCTTCGTGGAGATCGGCGAGACGCCGGTCGACACGGATGTCTACGCGGAGCTGCTGCGTTCCTATGACGAGGGTGTCGCGGAGTTCCTCGGTCTCGAACGAGTGAAACCGAACACCTTGGGCAACAGCCGGATGCTTCTGCATCTGTGATCGTCAGCGATTGGGGATCGACACCTGCCCCGGTGCCCTATGTCCGAAACGCGTACGTTTCCGGACGGAGCCAGGGCTCCCGGTCTCTGCCGAGGGTTTGTGTTTTTCCGGCAAAAGCGGTTTGCTTTCCGACGTACTGCAGTACTGCATATAACAGGGGACGGCGATACGGCGGACGCCGGCACACTCCCCGGCCCTGAAGATATCGATGAAAGGAAATCCGGTGGCACAGAAGGTTCAGGTCCTTCTTGTCGACGACCTCGACGGTGGCGAGGCGGACGAGACCGTGACGTTTGCGCTGGACGGCAAGACGTACGAGATCGATCTCACCACCGCCAATGCGGACAAGCTCCGTGGCCTTCTCGAGGCTTACGTGAAGGGCGGTCGTCGTACCGGAGGCCGTGCTTCGGGCGGGCGCGGAAAGGCGCGCGCGGCTTCGAGCGGCAGCCAGGACACCGCGGCCATCCGCGCCTGGGCGAAGGAGAACGGCTACGAGGTCAACGACCGCGGCCGTGTCCCCGCGACCATCCGCGAGGCCTACGAGAAGGCCAACGGCTGAACAGCGGCACTACTGACCTTGCGCACGCAAGGCCGGCGGCTGGGCGCACGCGCGTCGCAGCCGGACCCGGTGGCAGTGCGTGGCCACCGTGTCCACCAGCCGTACGAGATCGGGGGCGCCCCCACCACCCCCCAAGGCCGACAGCGTCGGCAGCGAGGCCTCGACCTCGCACCCCGGCTCGGGGGGCCGCAGCCACACGGCGGCCCCCTGGGAACCGACCGGGCCCAGGGCGAGCGGACCGGTGATGGCCGCCCCAGGAGACACCAGCGAGGCCCTCTGGCCGGGCGGCAGCACGTTCTCACGGGATGATGGCCCGTCCGCCCCGCAGGGCGGCAACGCATCCGCCGCACGCGGCAACGCATCCGCCGCACGCGGCAGCACCTCGCCCACCCCGACCGGCACGGGCGCCTCGATGCAGCCCCCCGCCCCGATCGCGACCAGATCGAGCGCCAGCGACCCCCACTCCAGCCACTCCAGCAGCCCGGGCAACTCCTCCGCGCTGCCCGCCGCCACCAGCAGCCGCACGCGGTCGCCCCGTACGGCCACAGGAGAGCCCGGCCCCAGACGCCGCAGCGCCGCGTAACCCGCCTCGGCCGGCACGTCCAGGACGTCGAAGCGAGCGCCCACCATCAGCCGCACCGGATCCCCGGGCACCGTCGGCCAGCCCAGGTCCCTCTCGTACCACCGCCGGACCGGACAGCTCTCGTCGAGCGGCCGGCGGGGGAGCGGGACGAGCGGGGACCCGGACGCGGTCACGGGGTGCGGGGCTCCGAACATGCCAAGCGCAACCGCCGGAAGGACGTGCGAGTTACGCTGGGTTTCTGAGCGAGCGCACAGAGTGGCGAAATGGGGGCGTGTGGTGGCTGCCGGGAGGCGCAAGGTTGTTCGCCCGTAGCGGAGGGAACCGGGGCACCCGGCATGGACATCCGGGCTCTACGGGTAAGACATCCCTAGTGGGAGGGGGCGACACGCAGGAAAGGCCGTCTCACGTTCGCCATCGGCGTACTGGCGATGGGGGTAACTGCCTGGCCTGCGGGAACATCGTCTCGCACCATCGGGTTGGAGCAGATGTCGGCGTTCGGGGTCAGGAGGCCATCGACGGTGTCGGCAGTTGGAATGAGCGGTCCCCGCTTGCGGGACTAAGCTGCGGAAGGACAGGGAGGGGAAGTTCCCCCCACTGCCTGACCGCTCTGAGGAGCGATTAACGATGTTCGAGAGGTTCACCGACCGCGCGCGGCGGGTTGTCGTCCTGGCTCAGGAAGAAGCCCGGATGCTCAACCACAACTACATCGGCACTGAGCACATCCTCCTGGGCCTGATCCACGAGGGTGAAGGTGTCGCCGCCAAGGCCCTTGAGAGCCTCGGGATTTCGCTCGAGGCGGTCCGCCAGCAGGTGGAGGAGATCATCGGCCAGGGCCAGCAGGCCCCGTCCGGCCACATCCCCTTCACCCCCCGTGCCAAGAAGGTCCTGGAGCTGTCGCTCCGCGAGGCCCTTCAGCTGGGCCACAACTACATCGGCACGGAGCACATCCTGCTCGGCCTGATCCGCGAGGGCGAGGGCGTCGCCGCCCAGGTCCTCGTCAAGCTGGGCGCAGATCTCAACCGGGTGCGGCAGCAGGTCATCCAGCTGCTCTCCGGTTACCAGGGCAAGGAGACCGCCGCCGCCGGCGGGCCTGCCGAGGGCACCCCCTCGACGTCCCTGGTCCTCGACCAGTTCGGCCGGAACCTCACCCAGGCCGCTCGTGAGTCCAAGCTCGACCCGGTCATCGGGCGCGAGAAGGAGATCGAGCGGGTCATGCAGGTGCTGTCCCGCCGTACGAAGAACAACCCGGTCCTGATCGGTGAGCCCGGCGTCGGCAAGACCGCCGTCGTCGAGGGCCTCGCCCAGGCCATCGTCAAGGGTGAGGTGCCCGAGACCCTCAAGGACAAGCACCTCTACACCCTCGACCTCGGCGCGCTGGTCGCCGGCTCCCGCTACCGCGGTGACTTCGAGGAGCGCCTGAAGAAGGTGCTCAAGGAGATCCGCACCCGCGGCGACATCATCCTGTTCATCGACGAGCTCCACACGCTGGTCGGTGCGGGTGCCGCCGAGGGCGCCATCGACGCGGCTTCCATCCTGAAGCCGATGCTGGCCCGCGGTGAGCTGCAGACCATCGGCGCCACCACGCTGGACGAGTACCGCAAGCACCTGGAGAAGGACGCGGCCCTCGAGCGCCGCTTCCAGCCCATCCAGGTCGCGGAGCCGTCCCTGCCGCACACGATCGAGATCCTCAAGGGTCTCCGTGACCGGTACGAGGC
Source organism: Streptomyces sp. NPDC055506 (assembly GCF_053643595.1). Classification (NCBI taxonomy): domain Bacteria; kingdom Bacillati; phylum Actinomycetota; class Actinomycetes; order Kitasatosporales; family Streptomycetaceae; genus Streptomyces; species Streptomyces sp. NPDC055506. The sequence continues at coordinate 89,565 of NZ_JBSHKH010000015.1, forward strand.
CCACCACCGGGTTTCGATCACCGACGAGGCGCTGGTCCAGGCCGCCACGCTGGCCGACCGCTACATCTCGGACCGCTTCCTGCCGGACAAGGCGATCGACCTGATCGACGAGGCCGGTTCCCGGATGCGTATCCGCCGGATGACCGCGCCGCCGGACCTGCGCGAGTTCGACGAGAAGATCGCCGGTGTCCGCCGGGACAAGGAGTCCGCGATCGACTCGCAGGACTTCGAGAAGGCCGCCTCCCTCCGCGACAAGGAGAAGCAGCTCCTGGCCGCCAAGGCCAAGCGGGAGAAGGAGTGGAAGGCCGGCGACATGGACGTCGTCGCCGAGGTCGACGGCGAGCTGATCGCCGAGGTCCTCGCGACCGCCACCGGCATCCCGGTCTTCAAGCTGACCGAGGAGGAGTCCTCGCGTCTGCTGCGCATGGAGGACGAGCTCCACAAGCGGGTCATCGGCCAGGTCGACGCCGTCAAGGCGCTGTCGAAGGCGATCCGCCGTACGCGTGCCGGTCTGAAGGACCCGAAGCGTCCCGGTGGCTCGTTCATCTTCGCCGGCCCGTCCGGTGTCGGTAAGACCGAGCTGTCCAAGGCGCTCGCCGAGTTCCTCTTCGGCGACGAGGACGCGCTGATCTCCCTCGACATGTCGGAGTTCAGCGAGAAGCACACGGTCTCGCGGCTCTTCGGTTCGCCCCCCGGCTACGTGGGCTACGAAGAGGGCGGCCAGCTGACCGAGAAGGTCCGCCGCAAGCCGTTCTCCGTGGTCCTCTTCGACGAGGTCGAGAAGGCCCACCCGGACATCTTCAACTCGCTGCTGCAGATCCTGGAGGACGGTCGCCTGACCGACTCCCAGGGCCGGGTCGTGGACTTCAAGAACACGGTCATCATCATGACGACCAACCTCGGCACCCGGGACATCTCCAAGGGCTTCAACCTGGGCTTCGCGGCCTCGGGTGACACGAAGTCCAACTACGAGCGCATGAAGAACAAGGTCCAGGACGAGCTCAAGCAGCACTTCCGGCCCGAGTTCCTCAACCGCGTCGACGATGTGGTCGTCTTCCCGCAGCTCAGCCAGGACGACATCCTCAAGATCGTCGACCTGATGATCGGCAAGGTGGACGAGCGCCTGAAGGACCGGGACATGGGCATCGAGCTCTCCCAGTCCGCCAAGGAGCTGCTGTCCCAGAAGGGCTACGACCCGGTGCTGGGTGCGCGTCCGCTGCGTCGCACCATCCAGCGCGAGATCGAGGACTCGCTGTCGGAGAAGATCCTCTTCGGCGAGCTGCGCCCCGGTCACATCGTGGTCGTCGACACGGAGGGCGAGGGCGACTCCAAGACCTTCACCTTCCGGGGCGAGGAGAAGGCGGCACTGCCGGACGCCCCGCCGATCGAGCAGGCGGCCGGCGGAAGCGGGCCGAACCTGAGCAAGGACGCGTAAGCGTCACGGCTGAGTGAGAG